>JADHSL010000127.1 GCA_016776925.1 Pirellulales bacterium
AGCCTGCGTGTCCAGCCAGTCGGGCATGTTTCTTTTTGCATTGCTCGGTACCCAGGCAAAATGCCCATCGATATTGTAGCGAGCCGGGAAATGTCCCGTCATCACAGCGGTTCTACTTGGTGAACAGACGCCGCTCGCGACAGTGAAACGATGAAAATCGGTGCCTTCTTTTGCCAGGCGATCGATGTGAGGCGTTTTGACGTAAGGATGCCCGTGGCAACTCAAATCTCCCCAGCCCCAGTCGTCTGCAAAAATAAACAGAATGTTGGGCTTTTCATCGGCTGCAGCCAAAAGGTTTGAACATAAAACCAGAATGAAGCAGATGTATCTTTTCATTTTGCTGGTTGTAAGCTGGCTGGCAATTCAACGCCGGTGGGAATGAAGGTGACGTTTCGGTCGTTGGAGAGTGATTCCCCTTTGGTAGAGCGGCCATGCTGCACTTGAAGTTCCAGCATTCGAAGGAGTGACCGCGCGATCTTAGGTCGCGAATCGATGATGTTATTTGTTTCCGCTGGATCTTTACTCAGATTATAGAGTTGTGCTGTTGGCAAGCCTTGTTTCTTGGCAACGTTCTCACGGGGAGCACTCCAGCCTCCGCTTCCGGCTGAAAGACAAAGTTTCCACGGTCCTTTGCGAATGGCAAAGGACCCACCAATGGAATGGCTGATCAGGGCACTTCGGCCGGATGAATCCGCCCCTCGAAAGACGGGAAGCAGATTGAATCCATCTTCACCACCAACATCTTGACGAGGTTGTTCCGTGATGGCTTCCAATGTGGCGTAAACGTCCGTCAGGCATGCCAATGCCGTTGTTGTTCTTCCAGCTTTTATTTTTCCCGGCCATCTCACGATAAATGGCACGCGATGTCCGCCTTCATAAATGTCGGCTTTGTGACCTCTGTAAACAGCGCTCGGATGATGTCCATTTTTTTTGAGCAACTCAAAATTTGCTTCTGGGGAACATCCGTTGTCACTCGTGAAAACAATGAGTGTGTTATCGTCGAGCCCGGCTTTTTTGACCGCCGCCATCAATTCGCCCATATGGTGATCCGCTTGCATCACGAAATCAGCATAGGGATTCAATCCACTCGCGTCCTTGAATGGAGCTACGGGGACAATGGGTGTGTGGGGCGCGGGCAGGGCAAGGTAGATGAAGAAGGGTTTACCAGATTTCGCATCGGATGCGCGTTCATTGATGCGTGAAATGGTTTTGTCGAACAAATGGGGTAGCACTTTTTCAATATGAAAATCAGATCCGATGGGGCCCTTGCGATACCAGCCGTAACGATCTTCCGCTTTCGCGACCCCTTCGGTTCGGTCGGGTTGTGCCGTGACGCGTCCTGTATCCACCCAGACATAGGGTGGCATGTCCAATGAACCGCAATGGGCGTAATACTGATCGAACCCATTGATGTCAGGGCCGTTTTTTACAGGTTGAGTAAAATCAATGTTCTTCCCGTCCGGCTTGTTCCAATCCCAACCCAGATGCCATTTGCCGATCATGGATGTGTGGTATCCGGCTTTGCGCATCAAATGCCCGAGTGTGGGACGGTCAGCAGGAATCAAGTGGTCGCTGGTGCCACTGAGTACGCCTCTGGCAAGGCGTGAACGCCAATTGTAACGCCCTGTCAGTAACCCATACCTTGTCGGAGTGCATACCGAACTCGGTGTGTGGGCATCTGAAAAAACCAACCCCCCGTCTGCCATGCTCTGCAGATTGGGAGTCTTGATTTTGCATTCCGGGTTGGTGGGAGACACATCCCCGATTCCGAGATCGTCAGCCATCACAATGATGACATTAGGTTGCGCGGGTGCTGCCGTTATTCGCGAGGAAGAAAGTGATGCAAGTCCCGTGAGAGCGATTGATAATAGAAGATGAATCTGTTTCATATGCCTTTGTGTACATGCAAGGTAGATTGCATATCCTGTTCGCCAGAACACGAAGCGTCAAAACCAAACTTTCTCTGCATCACCAAATACCCAGCACCTGGCTACAATGCAGGGGCTCAATCCTCAGGGTTCCCGGCCGGATGATGATTGTAAGGCATATTCAGGATTGGAACCATGCATACGAGCTTCAACAGATGCCGACTTCGGGCTGCGGTCGTCCAGTATGGACGACCGCAGTGCAAGCAAGTTCCAGATCAAGGAATCACATGAACGGTGTGATTGATCTTGGTACGTATCAATTGGCCCTGAACAGTCTTGAGATCGATGTTCAGCTCCAGCATGTGAGCGCGTTGCCAGTCGTCAATCGTCAGTTCTACCGTTTGACCATCTGGCTGCAACTCGGCTTTACTGATTTTGAAGGCACTCCAACCGGTCTTCCTTTCATTGACAGGAAGCTCTCGTTGTCCGAGTAAATATTCCTTTGTGCCATACTCCTGATTCCACAAGAGGTCGGATCCCCTCAAGCTGAAGCTTCCAGCATCATTGGCTGTGGGTCGATCAAGAGGTTGGGTGAACTTCAGGCGTAGCCCTCTGGAAGTAACATTCAGTCCCGAAGGCATGGCCACGGGTTTTCCTGTGTAACGCACGCGGTCGAATCCGCCATCGCGTCCGGCATTCGATTGCCAGCCTTTCAATCCGGAAATGTAGAGTTGTCCGTCACGTTCATTGAAGCGAAGACGCATGACACTCGAAGTCGGGCGAAGGGGGAATTTCACAACACCCCCTTGCATTTGATCTCCGATACGTTCTTTCAAAACGAGATAGAGGGAACTTTGTCCGTAAGAACCATGCAACATTTCCCCTTCAAAAGGCCCCCACTTGGAAGTTGTCACCCAACCTTGTCCGCCGCCTGAATTATCGACACCCTTGGGCAGCCATGCGAGGGGTCTTGGTTCTTCAGAGGGCTCAAGATAAGGCTCGCGACCCATGCGTCGTTCCTTGACGGTGGCAGTGGTTTTCAACTGCTCACGGTTTTCGTAAGAATCCACCACTCCAAGAAAATCATTCTCACTTACCCAGTTGATAGGGCAGCGTGGCACGAAAGTCCCTTCGTTATCTCCTGTTGTGATCTGACCTGTGGGGCTTACGCCGATCCCATTGGGGGCTCGCAATCCGCTGGCATATTTGGTCAGGTTAGAGCCGTCTTTGCTGACCTTGAGAAGCGATCCATGATGCGCACTCATCCGTTCGAAGCTTCTTCCGCCACCTCTTACAGGAGAACCAAACGCAAAGACAAAATTCCCTTCAGGATCCGTATGGAGATCAAAAAGAAAGGCGTGAAAACCTGAAGTCAATTCCCAGTCATTGTTGAAGTTTTCGTAATAGTCCGCCTCTCCGTCTTCGTTGAGATCATGGTAACGGGTGATTTGATCATCACTGACTGTGTAGATGATGTCATCGACAATTTTCAATCCCAGTGGCTCATGAATACCTGATGCAAAACGTTTCCACTCCAACTGTTCAAGTCTGTCAGAGATCCCCTTTACGATCCATACATCTCCGTCCCATGTGCATAGAGCGGCGCTGGTATTGTCCGAGAAGAAGTCAAATCCACCTACTCTTACACTGAGTCCCCATGGATTATCATAGGGCAGGGTGATGCGGTCCAGCACGTAGGGTTCGTCGACATCCTCTTCCGCAAGTTCTCCCTTGGTGATCACAACTTCCGGCCATCTGACAGGTCCACCGTTGAGTAGCTTCCATAAGGGGGTTGGTTTACGGCTGGCCATTGACGATAAGGGTTGATCACCAGACCAGAACAAGATTTCTACCTGATAGGTTCTTTGTGCAGGAGGAAGGGTCAGTCGAGCTTGTCCGTCCTTGATTTCAAGCGTTGCTCCGGCTAATGGAGTGTTCAAACGAACACGGGTCGTACCAAGCTGAAGCGTCATGGGGTCTACTTGTGAGGCCTGATCACCTGCATCAGCCAGTGCAATTGTTTTTGCATTTGTGTGTGGTGCGATTTCTAATAATCGAGAAATGATTTTCTCATCCTTGTTCTGGACCAGTGAAGGATACTCCAGAACTTTGGTAGCGCCTACCGTGTAATGGAAAACAACCGAATCACCATGACGGTAGAGTCCTTTGTAGTGCGTCCAATCCTTCGGCAGGTGTCCCAGGGGAGGATAAGCGCCTCGGCGAGGATCCTCAAAGTTGCCACTTGCATCGGCCCATCCAGGAGTCGATCCTGTTGAAAATAATGCTCGTTCGCGCAGGCTTGGGAATGCACCGTGCCCTCCTGTGAACGGGAGACCCTCGAGCCTCAAACCACCATTCAGCCAGGCACCCGATACGCGCATGGTATCGGTGTCGAAAACGATGCCTGCGTTTCCTTCCTTATCCAGTTTGACTACATGGCTGCGGAAGGAAACATTATCTCCGCGTGCATCGCTTCCAATGCGTGCAGCCGTTCCAATCAATGATCCGTATTTTGCTGGAATCGATTCCGCAGTGCGCACTATTTCACGAGCGATCGGTTTCTCTTTTTCGGCGGTATCTTCCCACGTAGCACGATTCCATCGAACGGAAGAAAAGGCCTTTTTAGCATGGAGAAAATGAGCAGATGAAATGATCTGTTTCTCTTTGCCTGGTGGTGTCCATGCGAGTTGACACCCTTGTCCTCCCCCGATTTCTTCGTAAAGCAGCTCGAGTTCGTGATTTCCTTTTTTCAGCTTTATTTCAGCTGATTTTTCACCAAAGGAATGGGGCCCAAGAAAATCAAGAATGGATTTGCCATCGATGGACAATCGCGAACCATCATCGGAGCTCAAGTGAAAGCGGTAAGTGCCATCGGAAGGTATCTTCAGCGATCCATGCCAACGAACAAGGAATTGATCGTTCAACTTCGTGCCGTAAAAACCATCACTGGTATTTGGGAAATCAATCTCCGGGTCAATACGCAGGAAGAAAGGAGTCGCTCTGTTCAGTCGGCGTATGAATCGATCTCTGTTGCCTGATATTTTGTAGTATTCCCCGATCAAACCGGACTGCATCCCGGGAGGCACGTCGCTTGCCAATTTGAACAAGTAGTCATGAATGGCGGTGAATTGTTTGCCAGCGTTCCCGTCAAAGTACTGTTTCAAGGGTGAAATATTATTCTCGGCGAAGCGTGGCATGATGGACATCGGGGTAATGCGTTGCGGGAAATGCATCCACTGATGATAAAATTCGTTGCGTAAACGCCCCGGAGTCAATTTGAGATTAGGTCCTGCTCCTTCAAAGACGGCGAGTGCGGCTTGATCGCCAATCGCGTGACAGGCATTACAACTGAATCCCTGAATACCAACCAGTGTTTCGCCAATGCCAATGGTTTCGCTGAAACCCGGGTTGGTCATTTCAGGATCAGCAGAGATTCCCGCAGCGTGAGCAAATCCTGTTGCCATATTTTTAGCACGTGATGGCCAGGCGGGCATACGGGCTTTCAACCATGGGCGTGTTTTTTCTGGGACGGTCCCTTCCAGGAGTGTCGTCAGCCAATGGGTTTTGAGCTTGCTGCCGAGATGATCCAGAGCAGGGATTGTTTGTGGCGCTTGTCCGGCGCTTTCTTCCTCTGAATCAACGGTAATCGATTTTGAAAGATGTGCTACTTCCTCCGATAGTTGGTCGCGCAAAGATGGAACTGAATCGCGTTGGTGGCAGGCCACGCAATTCAATGCGGCAAATTGTCGATGTGAATATTCTGCGAGGTTCTTTTTGCCAAGTGAGGGGATCAGTTGCTGCGTCGGATCTTTTATCTGGCTCAAGGCCTTAAGAACGGCGTTGAAACGTGGTGCCGAGGTCGAGGTGCTGGCTGGATTGCGGCAACCCTCTTCGGAATTTAATACTGCCAATAGATCTGGTGCAGCCAGAGTGCTCTCCATGCCCTGCATTTCGTGACAATTCAGACAACCGGATGAGATCACCAGATTTTTACCTATGTCAGGATTTCCGAAGCTCAACTCTTTTTTGAAATTTTTATCTTTATTCAAGGATCTCAGGAAGGCTGCCAAATCTTCCGCTTCCGAGTCTGATAAATCAAAGCTAGGCATTCGGGAGTCTGGATAGTGTTGGGTGGGAGTTTGAAGAAATGTTGCCAATACGCCGTTTAGAAATTTTTTATCCACTGATAATAACGAGATACGATCCGATGTTTCGTCATGGATGGAATGACAGGCGTAGCAGCCTAATTCCTGAAATAATTGACCGCCAGATTCAGGATCGCCACCGCCCAATCTTTTGACTCGACCTCTGGAGCTTGCCAGGAAGGTTGCGATATGGGCCGCTTTCTCGCCGGCAGATTCGTCACGAAACATGGTTGGCATATGAGCGCCTGCCCGGATAGCGCTTGGGTTGAGGATCCAGTCGGCGACCCATGCGGGATTCAATCGCGAACCCAAGCCTGTCAGTGAGGGGCCTTTTTCGAGCAATTCCGGCATGGCGAGTGGCTCGTTTGTCTGATGGCAGGCGATACATTTTTGTTGGGCCACCAGATGACGAGCCGTTCTCAGCGATGAGTCCATAGTGACATCCCTTTTCGCCAGAGCGCTGGAAGGAACCGCTTCAAAATCGAAGTCAGCGGTTTTCCAGAACAGCCTCAAAGCGGCGTCTTTGCCTTTTGGGCTTTTGAAATGAATGCGTATCTCATGCTTGCCTTCGGAAAGAGTGATCGGTTCTGATGCCTCACCCAGAGAATTGAGAGTTTCTATATCGTTGACTGCAAGCTTTGCTTTCCCTTGACCGCGCATTTCGAAGGTCACCTTCTGGCGTGCATTGATGATTAATTGCGATTCCAGCTTTGCCTCAAACGCGCCCTGATTGACAAATGGAGTCGCGGGCTCGTTCAATG
>JADHSL010000028.1 GCA_016776925.1 Pirellulales bacterium
AAGGCTCTCCTGTTTTACGACTGAGAGATCGACTCATTCCAGTCGTCTACCTTGATCGATGGCTTGGACTTCGTACATGGAAAGAGCGGCCCACTACCGGCACTGTCGTTGTTGTGAAAGTCGACAATCATGAATTTGGTCTCGTTGTAGATGCTGTTACAACAGCTGAAGATCACACGAGCCATGCAACTGAAACGACTGGACTCTGGTTTATTGTTGTCAAAGCGATCAGCAGTCTACTTGCACCTATGGGAATTTATTCAGGTGCGACCGTCATGGGTGATGGTAGCGTGGTCCTGATCCTTGATCTCCGTGGAATTACTATGTCCGCTGATATTCCAGCTCACACTCGTCGTGGAGGTGACCTCCAAAGTACCTCTGAGGAACTTAGTGAATTCGTCAAGGAATCTGCGCGATACCTCGTGTGTGAAACTCATTATGGTCGCCGTGTTGCTGTTCCCCTAAACCAGGTGCAACGTCTTGAAAACTTCCTTCAGTCTGAAATCGACCCCGCCGGAGACTCCTGTTTTGTAAAACGGGATGGTGAGTTGACGCAACTCATTGATCCCGATCGGATCTTACACACGTCGGAGAAACTAGAAAAAGAGCCTACTAACTCGTCTGTTGTGGGTGTTATTCTGCCGCATGAACTCGGAAATAAGGCGATTGCCGTTCGCAGAATTATCGATGTCGAAACAGGTCATGGCTCACTTCAGAAGACAACAACCAAGAGTGGCCTCTTGGGTACTCTTCTGGTTGGAGACAGTGCTACTGAAGTTCTGGATATTATTGCCGCAAGTCAGTGGTCAGAGGAGAGCCCCCTTTCATGAATTCCATAGTAATGAACACATCTGAGGAAAGAACGAATCAAAAACGATGCTGCACGTTTCTTATTGAGGATACGTGCTTTGCTATTGAGTCCGATAACGTTACTGAAGTGCTGCAAAGAGGTGTTATCAACAAAGTTCCTTTGGCATCACCTGCTATCTCTGGACTACTCAACCTCAGAGGGCGAATTGTCCCGGCTATCGATCTTCGGGTTTTCCTGGAGTATCCCGCTACCCCACACAGCATCAAGCAAATCAGTCTCATAGTTGATATCAGCAACGAATGGTACTGCTTTTTAGTAGACAAACTCCTCGACGTAAAGGCTTTTGACCCTCATCAGGTTGTCCCTCCCACCAATAACTCTTCGAGTGCTCTCACGGGTGTACTCCCTGATACTGACCACTTAATACACTTCTTGTCACCAGAAAAAATTCTTAAAAATCTCTTGGATATTCGAACTGAATCACTATCTGTTGGCTAAACAAACACAACTAACTTCCTTACCTATTTGACGGCACTACCATGACGAAATCTGATTTACACGCTACCCATGACAACACTCAAACTGACACGGCGACTTTAAGTTCAAGGTTTTTTGGTTTTTCCAAAGATCGTCTGCTTTGGTCGCTGCTTGCCGTTTCTATGCTGCCCTTAGCCTTCATGGGGTATGCAACCTATTCGTCAGCAGCAAAAGCCATTGAAGGCCAGTCACTACGCAAACTACAAACAGTCAACAAAATCACTGCAAAAGCTGTTGACAATTATTTCTCTTCCATGGAAGAGCAGCTCAAGATTACTGCTGAAAACAGAATGACTCTTGAAGCACTTGAAGCCTTTACAACTGGCTTTCAGAAAATTGAAAGTGATGACAATCTTACAGAATCATCAATCGAGGATGCCCGAAAGAGTCTCTCGACGTACTACACGGGTGAATTCTCCAATGAATACATGAAACAAACCGAAAACGAGCCCCCAACTACCAGTTTCCTTGAAAATCTATCGGACTCATCGGCGTATCTCCAGTATCTTTACATCCGGAAAAATGAAAATCCTCTTGGTTCAAAAGAGTTATTGAATGCTGCAGATGATGGATCCTCATACTCAGCAGCTCATTCCTTGTATCATCCTATCTTTCGAAATTTCTTGAAACGACTTCAGATCTATGACTTTTTTCTTGTCGATGCTGATTCTGGAACAATTGTCTATTCGGTCTTTAAGGAGTTGGATTTTGTCACCTCTCTGAAGACGGGATCTTTTGCGGGCACAAATTTTGCGAGAGCTTTCCAAGAATCTATAAGTGGTGGCCGTCGTGACACTGTTGCTTTCGCAGACTTCGAAAACTACTTGCCATCATACGAAGCACCAGCAAGCTTTATTGCTGCACCAATTTATAATGGCCGAGAACTAAAGGGGGCTGTCATCTTTCAGCTCCCCGTTGACAAAATCACGTCAATCATCAGCGAAACAACAGGAATGGGAGAAACCGGTGAGACATATGCGGTTGCTGATGATGGACTTTTTAGAAGTCAATCACGGTTCCCAGAAGATCTTGGTGTTAAATCAACTATTATTAACCCAAAGGTGCGAGTAGACACTGACGCCGTTCGTTCGGCTCTAGATGATGGTGAATCTGGTACAGCAGAAATACAAGATTACCGTGGAATCGATGTCCTCTCGTCGTGGCAACCTGTAACTATCCATCAGGATTCACGGGGTGGAGACAAAAATGTCACTTGGGCTCTCATCTCAGAAATTGATAGGGCTGAAATACTTCAACCCGTGCGCAGCTTATTTAATTTCGCTACAACGATCTTTATTCTAAGCACCATTGGTGTTCTCCTTGTGTCAGTAAGCATTTCACATCGTTTTTCCAGGGAAGCCCGTCGTCAAGCATCCTTGGTGAATGGAATTGTAGATAACACGAATGCACTAGCGGGCTCTTCTGAAGAGTTGACGAGTGTAAGCCAGCAGATGAGTGCAACTGCTGAAGAAACCACTGCTCAGGCAAACCTAGTTTCTTCGGCTGCTGAGCAAGTCAGCGGTAATACCAAACTTGTCTCATCATCTGTTGAAAACCTCGTTTTGAATATTGATGAGATTGCACGCAGTGCTCAGGATGCTGCCGCGGTTGCCCGACAATCTGTCGACATGGCTCATAAGACATCTGCAGCAATGGATGAGCTTGGACAGTCAAGCAGCCAAATCGGTCAGGTTATAAAAGTCATTACTACCATTGCCGAACAGACAAATCTGCTGGCTCTTAATGCCACAATTGAGGCTGCTCGTGCAGGCGATATGGGAAAAGGATTTGCTGTTGTCGCCAATGAGGTCAAGGAACTTGCTCGAGAAACGGCTAAGGCAACAGAAGACATCGGAACAAAAATTGAGGCCATGCAATCTGATACCGAAAAAGCCGTGACCGCCATTAGTGAAATTGCGTCAGTCATTGAAAAGATTGATCTTCTACAAACAAAAATTGCAACTGCCGTTGAGGAGCAATCCGCAACAACAAGTGAAATCAGTCGGAATATTGGGGAGGCAACAACCGGTTCCACTGAGATCGCACAGAATATTGTTCAGGTGGCAAATGCTGCACAAAATACTGCTGAGGGAGCGAACAATACCCAGCACTCTGCACAGGAGCTTTCCCACATGGCTCAAGGACTCCAACGATTGGTTGATGAATACAGGCGATAGGACAGTCTAGAGTGCTGCTGCTAGACTGCTAGCAATAGAGCGGTACGAATTACGCCAGAACACTAAATTCTATATTTGCTTAAGCGTCTCTTTGACACTCTAGCAGACGCGCTAGGATTGAAACCGTGCATGCACTTGTAATTGACGATTCAAAACCAGTACGTAGTATTCTCACGAAAGTACTGACTGGCTTGCAGTTCCAATGCATTGAAGCTCAGAATGGGGTCGAGGCACTCGACAGGCTTTCTCACATGCCGCGTCCGGCGCTTATAACGCTCAACCGTCACATGCCTGAAATGGATGGGTTTGAGTTACTTGGTCGAATCCGTCGAAGCCAACAGTACAAAAATCTTCCCGTTGTGATGATTTCGACTGACTCAACAAAAGCAAGTATCGAAGCAGCGATGCGACTCGGTGCGACGGACTTTGTTGCGAAGCCGTTTACGCCAACCGAACTTGTGGCGCGACTGAATGCACTTGGACTGATTCAGAAAACAAACAACACGAACGAATCCCTTTCGAAAACTCAACGTTCTTCGTCATTTGATTCACACACGAATCAACCTGTACAAAACAAGGCAGAAAAAAAACCCATCCGTCTTCTCCTCGTTGATGACTCCGCGGCAATACGAGGAATACTTTCCAAGACACTTCGCGATATCCCCGGCATCAAAGTCATTGGGACAGCTGCAGATGGAGAGAAGGCTCTGACTTTTTTAGAAAAAGAGCAGGTCGATATTGTTCTTCTCGATATTGAAATGCCTGTAATGGATGGTATTGAGACGCTTCGCCGTATTCGGGAAAAATATTCCCGATTACCTGTTGTCATGTTTTCAAGCCTTACCGAGCGAGGAGCAAAGGCAACCTTGGAATCGCTGGTTGCTGGGGCGAACGATTACGTCGCAAAGCCAACTGCTACAGACAACGACAGTATCGTGGCGAGAATCGAGTCTGAATTAGTTCCGAAACTCAGGGCAGTCTATCGACCTCCCGGTACAAACAAGGAATGTGGCAACCATACGGCCTCCACAAAATCACCGATTCAATCCCGTTGGACAAAGAAATCACAAAACATATCCGTTATTGTTATTGGTGTATCGACTGGCGGCCCAAGCGCTTTAGCAGAAATCCTTCCACATCTGACTGTTGCAGACGCCCCACCTATTGTGGTTGTGCAGCATATGCCAAAGGAATTCACCGGACATCTTGCCGAAAGACTGTCCAAAATGTGTAAGCATAGAGTGAGCGAAGCGAGTCATGGGCAAGCACTCCAACCAGAACACATCTACCTGGCTCCCGGGGGCTCGCACCTCGAAATCCAGAAACGTGGCAAAGCATTCATCCTGGCTCTTCATAACGGACCGCCTGAGAATTCATGCCGACCATCAGCTGATGTACTTTTTCGCTCTGCAGCCAAAATATTTCATTCAGACACGTTAGCTCTTGTGCTTACTGGCATGGGGAATGATGGCCTTCAGGGATGTAAAATGATTGCATCGGAGGGCGGTGTAGTTATTGCTCAGGACGAACCAAGCAGTGTTGTGTGGGGAATGCCTGGTCACGTTGTCCGAGCAGGCCTTGCAGATGCAGTGCTCTCTCTCGATCGTGTTGGGCCGGATATTGCAATGCGAATCCGTCGACAACAGCAGTAGTCTTTTCCAGTTTCTTTATTTTCTGAATCATGAGACGAGTTTTTTCCATATGCAGGTAAGCCCTCCGCAGTTCTCTTACCTCCGTGGGCTGCTCAAGAAAAAAACTGGGGTGATCATTGATGAGAGCAAACAGTACCTCGTCGTCGCCCGTCTCTTACCGATTGTCAGACAACGAAAACTTCCAAGCCTCGACACTCTCATTGATCGCATTCAGACCGTCAATGGTAGTCCGCTTGAGAATGATGTCTTGAATGCCATGATGACACATGAAACAAGTTTTTTTAGAGACAAAACACCTTTTGAAACCTTAAAAAGTATCATTCCTGATTTTGTGAAGAAGCGAGCTGCTACGAAACAACTCACAATCTGGTCCGCAGCATGCTCAACAGGCCAGGAGCCTTATAGCATTGCAATACTATTGAATGAACAGTTTCGTGATCTCCTTGCATCATGGAAAGTTCGTATTGTCGCCACCGATATCTCAAATGTAGTTTTGGATCGGGGACGGGAAGGCGTATTCAGTGAACTTGAAATTGTTCGTGGCCTCCCACAGCCGCTGCTCACTAAATATTTTCATCCATTCCAAGGCAATTGGAGCATTACTCAGTCGTGCCGACAGCTTGTAGAATTTCGCCAGCTGAACCTCACTGATACATGGCCAATAATGATGCCGTATGACATTGTTTTCCTTCGCAATGTCCTTCTGTATTTTGATACCAAGACCCGAGGCGAGGTACTCGAAAAAATGGCTCGTGCGATTCGCCCAGATGGTGCACTGTTTCTTGGTGGTGCAGAGACCATGCTTGGTTTGAATTCTGGCTACGAACGACTTACAGGCAAGGGATGTAGTTACTACAGACCTGAGCAGTCATGAAGACGGCCCTCGCCATTCAAAGCCAAGAATCGAGACATCATCTAATGGACCGTTTGGTTCACACCAAGCTTGAATACTCTCAAGAAGTTCTCCCACACCAGCATTGAGATCACGAGAGCGATTCAGGCTAATAACTTCCTTTAATGAATCATCTCCAAACTGCTCAAGATCCTTATCCATTGCCTCGGTAACTCCGTCAGAATAAAGGTAAACCCGTTCTCCTTTTTGCAGCTGGATTGTCTTTTCTTCATATTCCGCCTCAGGGAAAAACCCAACTGGAAGACTATGCAGTGTTTCAAACGCAGCCTCACCTGCAGTTGAGATATGAAGCAACGGTGGATGTCCACTCGCGGTATATCGCATCTCTCCTGTTTTAGAATTCACGACGCAGTAGATAAAGGTAAAATAGAGTTCAGAAAAGTCTTGGGACTGAAATTGCTGGTTGAGTTCAGTGGCCACTTCTACTGGCGAAACGACCTCCGTTGACCCGTCTTCACGAAGACGCACCAAGACAGAACTGTCTGATGCCTTTGGTGTCAAAAATCTTCCAACCGTCACTGAAAGCAGTGACGAAGGCACTCCATGACCACTCACATCGACAACAAATAAGCCAATGTGGTCTTCATCAAGTTGAAAAACATTGAGAAAGTCGCCTGCTAAACCATGACAAGGGACATATCGCCAGGCAACATCCCCACAGTCAAATTGAAGTGTTTCTTCTGCTGGCAAAAGCGCTCGTTGCACACGTGCTGCTGCCTCGAGGTCTCTCGTCATCTGATCATTTGCACTCGCTATCTTCTGATTGAGATCTCTTAGTTCTTGATTGTTCTGCTCTAACTGATCTTTCGCTGTTGCCAGATTTTGATTGGCCTGTATCAATTCTTGATTCTTGGCTACTGCGTTTTCAAAAGTTGATACGAGAAGATTCAGAACCTGCTGACGCCCAGCATTCACTTTGAATGTTTGACCGGCAATTGCGACATCTATTGTCTGGTCGGTACCTTCATCGACTGCAAGTGGTGTTTCAAGTAACGAATGAATCCGTCCGATCAAATATTTGGGTTCATAAGGCTTGGTTACATAGTTGTCCGCTCCCGCATCAAGACCTTTGATAATGTCCAGTGGATCCGAAAGCGTTGACAGGAGCACAAAAGGAATCTTCCGTAATTCAGAATCTTGCTTGACTGCCTTGCAAAACTCATATCCCGTCATCGTTGGCATTTCGATATCCGAGACAATAATTGCCGGGGCCTGCTCACGAACAAGATCAAGTGCAGCTTGGCCATCTGCGCCCCACCGCACACGGTGACCTGCTTCCGTAAGCCGCCGCTCAAGAATTTTTGCTTGAATGCGGCTATCTTCAGCAATGACGATGTCGACACCAGGAGTTGATGGCATAAAAAGTCTTTCTTGTGACTCTGCGTTATGATATGTGAGTACAATTCACAAAGATTGATGGTTGAAATCTGATTTGACCAGGTCGATCACAGTGAATCAAAGAACATGTGCCGTTGAGTTAGTTTTATCGATTGAGGCGACTGACTCCATGCGTAACGTCTGGCTCAAGTCGAAATAGTTGATCGAGCCTGGTCATCTCAAACACCTTCAAAACAGGTGGTCGAGCACCGCACAGAACAAAACGTCCATTTCGTTCCGCAAGTTCACGATAGAGCCTCACCAGTACGCTGAGCATGCCACTCGACATCAATTCTACTTGATGCAAATCAAGTAGAATTTTTTTGCAGTTGCCGTTTTCGATTGCGGCTTCGAATTCGCGCGAGAGTGCATCAATGACAGGGCCTTCAGAAATTCTTGATTCCTGAATCTCAAGGATAAGGATATCTCCTTCTTTCTCCCTTGTAATCTGTAATTCGTTCGACATCAGATCTTCAGTGTAATGTGGTCGCTCGGTCGGTCTCAGTCCATGACTGTCTTTATTAGACAGATCACTCGCGGTTCCAAGCCTATTCCGCAACGAACGAAAGGTAACAAAATTACTACTGATTTTCCCGGTTTTATGGAAAAAAACGATTTTTCCGAAGATACTGATTCATTCAGCCGATACCCATCATAAGGGTTCTTTCTTAGGGGGATTTAATGTGGGTACACCGTGGCCGAGAAGGTTCTGTATCGGTTTGTGCGTAGTGGCCTTTTGTCACCCTGCATTTTCAGCTCAAACTGATGAGAAAAATAAGCCTACTCCGGCTCAAGAGACAGCCGCTGATGATTCTTCTCGCGTTGAAAGTCCTGAAGCTGGTCCGACGCTTCCAAATCCAGTTGAGTCCAAGACTCCAGAAGAGGAGCCGGTATCAAATGCTGAAGCATCTCCTGATGAGGCACAAGAATCGCCTTCTGATCGAACTAAATCTCAACCAACTGACCAGCTCACCACCGATCATGAGACGCCTCAGTTTGTAGATGAGATCCCCCTTGGTACTGAGAATATTTTACTTCCACCAGAGCCACTTGCACCAGAGCCGTACGTGCCAACATGTAAAACTGGAGGCCGATGTAACAAGCAATGCAGGCAATGCTACCAATGCGACTGTTCTCGTTGTGGCTGCGATTACGACGCGTATTTTCTAATCGATTTTCTTTTCTTCAAGCGAAATAATGCAACCAGTGGAGCTGTGGTTGCCGAGACCACCAGCGGTGTTCCAGAACTCACAACCCGTTCCACAAATCCTGGCACAGCACCAGGTATTCGTCTTTTCGGAGGTCGACTTCGCAAGAATGGCATCGGCTGGGAGTTTGGCTACACCGGTGTTTTTGGAATGTTCGGTGAACGTACAGCCCGTGGTTCCGGCGATCTTCGAGTACCAGGGGCCCTTGGATCTGTTGTCGATGGTTGGACGAATTTAGATGCCGTCCGATCAACCTACACATCAAGCTTAAATATGTGTGAAGTCAATATTTTTACGTCTCGTGTCACAACAAAAGGTGGGCCTCGCTCTCCTTTTCCTTGGCACCGCGTTCACGGCACATTTGAACATGAATTCCAATGGCTCGGTGGCTTCCGATGGGCTGGATTCAATGATGTTGCCAATCTGCATGTCGATGCCAGTCAACCCATCAACAATGACGGAACGTACTCAATTACAACAACTTCCCAAATGCTTGGGCCTCAGATTGGATTTAAAACAAAACGCCGATGGAATAATTGGTCTACCGAAGGGTGGGTGAAAACGATGCTCGCCGGAACTTTTTTAAACGCTGATAGTGCTCCCATTGATACATTAGCAGGTGGCGGAGTACCGTACCGTCCTCAAGCCAGTGCTCGAGACGTTGGTGTCGGATTTATTGGAGACATGAATTACTCAATTGTTCGACGACTCAATCGAAAATGGTCACTTCGGGCTGGCTATAACCTGATTTGGATCTCTGGAGTAGCCCTGGCACCAAATCAATTCGATTTCTCAAACACCAACACGATAACTCTTGCAGGTGCTAGCAACGTCTTCCTGCATGGTGCCAATCTTGGGCTTGAGGCCCAGTGGTGAGTCGCTAACAAATAGTAGCTCACCCACAGAAATATGCTACGAATGAACCCGTCTACCCGCTAGGTTCTAATTCTGTCCTAATGGTGGTCGCGTTACTGGCGGCCGCCCTCCTAAAATCGGGTTTGATGCACTCAACAGCTGCACATCAAACACCAACGGTCCAGCTGGTAGGCCTCCACCTGGATTCGGCCCATAGGCCATATAAGCAGGGATATTCAACCTTCGTCGGCCACCTTCCCGCATGCCAGCTACACCCTCGTCCCAGCCTTGAATAACTTGCCCTTGACCGAGAGTAAACTCGAATGGGGTACCTCTTGTTAAAGAAGTATCAAACACGTCACCATTTTGACGACTGCCAACGTAGTGAACGGAGACCGTTTGACCAGCTGTCACCGGCACCCCCAAGCCTACAACGAGATCAACATATTGCAGTCCACTTGATGTAGTAATCACAGCTGGATCAATCGACGCTGAAGATGCTGAGGCTGCTGTCAGTGGGCCGCGTACAACTGAAACGGTGTTTGTTACATTGCCGTCAGCATCGAGTACTTGGGCACCACCGGATCCGATAGCAAAAAACGAGTTCACTTGTCCATCACCGTTGCTATCAAGTGGTGAAACACGAAATCTTGAATTTGCTGTATTTCCACTTGTCAGATTTTTCTTTGTCGTCAGAGTCGATCCAGAATTTCGAGTTATTTGAAACATATCAACTCGCGCATCTTCACCCTGCCCGCCGGATACCATGATGTCGTCCACGCTTCGATCGTTATAAAGCCCTGAGGCAATTGTTACACCGGAATAACCGATTGTGGGATCAATTGAAAGTTCTGCAACCACTATCGGCGGACCAGCTACATCAACTATTTGGACTGACTTGATCGCACCAGGGCCAGTTCCAAGCACCAATTCAGCACGACTATCCTTTGATTCTGTCTGACTAATTGAACCATTCGTAATAGAGCCGATATCTGCTGCCGCGACACTCACACCAGCAAGATGCGTTGTTCCATATGGCATGTACCGTCGAAAAGGAGTTGACTCCCATCCCAAGCTACCTCCAAGGTGAATACTGACGGTGCTGCCAGCTGCTTGTCCAGCAATCAAATCCTTCGTCCCATCGCCATCAACATCACCAAGGGCGATATTGACTCCAGACAAAAAGCTTGAGCCAAATGGAGTGATTCGGTACTCCGGCATTTCCTCACCATCAAGGTCAAAAACGCGTACCTCGCCAACTCGACCGCGTCCTGGCGCGACAACAATCTCATCACGCCCATCATTATCAACGTCAAGAATTGCCGTTTGTACACCCCCCATGAATCCCTGCTCGTAGACATCAAACTGTCTGACAACTGTGCCCGACGCAGGATCAACGATGCTGACTGTTGGCGTACCTAAATACGCAAGGCCACTTCCTATTGCGAGGAATGGGCGGGAAGCAATTTCGAATGCCGAATTGTTGTCAAGGTTACTGTCCGGGATACCAAGGGGCGTGACAGCCGTGACATCAGTTTTGATTTGCCCAATAGCGTCAGCTGCAATTTGATTTGTCACTGTAAAGATTGCTGTACCACCAGCTGGCAAGCTGATCAACGTATTAAGTGCATCACCGTTACCGCTGCTACCACTTGCCGGTACATTGGCCCCTGGAGACCCCAGGCCCGCCCATGTGGCGGACAATATCCCGTCTGGTAATGGCGCAACGACTCGTGCATTTGTCACAGCGTCCGAACCAGAATTTTGGACAATAATCGTGTCTACTTTGTCAGAACCCGGAACATACGTGTTCTGTCCGTTACTGATTGCAACTGACAAATCAACGTCAAACGCCAACCGTGGCTCAAGATTTTCAAATGATCGATTGAAAGGCCCAAGGGAACGACGAGCCCGTACTGATCGTTTCTGAAAGAATTGCTGAAATAGTTTCATCTGAAATCCTGAACCAAAAAATGCACACATTCCCTGTTTTGTGCACAGAACTGAACTCTTTCTCTACGTAAAGATGTACCCCTTGGTTTGATTCAGGTCAATTTTTTAGGCAAAAAAAGCGGGCCGGCTGCCTAAATGACAACCGGCCCACCTCATTTTCTGCAAAAACAGCTTTTAAAGGCTGTCTTGCGTCACTTTAGCGGCAGCGACGACGCAGGCAGCCCTTCCGTTGGCAACCCTTGTCACAACTGTCGTTGCAGCAACTATCGCAATCACTGCAGCTCTCGCCGCAGCAACCGTCGTTGCAACTGTCACAAGGTACTTCGACCTGTACCATGACGCATTTCTTTACTGGAACTTCCTTTGTGACCTGAACTGGAACACAGACCTCGTAGGTGCAGGTCTTTTCTTCCGGAACGCAGTCATAAAGAGTTACCGAATACTTCTCTTCTTTTTCCTGTGGAACCATGACCGTGTAGGAAACTTCCTTGGTCATTGCTTCAGGTACACACTTGCAAACTTCATACTCACGGGTGCGAGTCTCAGTTCGACATTTCTGTACCTTCACAGTACGAGTTCGCTCTTCTGGAACACACTTGGTGACACAGTAGGTACGAGTTCGCTCTTCTGGACGGCACTTCTGTACCTGTACAGTACGAGTTCGCTCTTCTGGAACACACTTGGTGACACAGTAGGTGCGAGTTCGCTCTTCTTCACGGCACTTTTGTACCTTTACAGTGCGAGTTCGCTCTTCTGGGACACACTTGGTGACGCAGTAGGTGCGAGTTCGCTCTTCTGGAACACACTTGGTGACACAGTAGGTACGAGTTCGCTCCTCTTCACGACACTTTGGAACGCACACAGTACGAGTTCGTTCTTCCGTTCGGCACTTGCGAACACAAACGGTATAAGGAACTTCTTCAGTCACGCAATCGTACGTCGTGCACTGAACTTCCTTCTCCTCACACGTTGGCACCCAAACACGCTTGCAGCACATTTTTGGTGGGCACGGATTGCCACACGCATCTGTACCACAGGATGGCATTTCGGTCATCTGGTTTTCCCAATGACCACCACGAACCTGAACAGTCTTGGTTGAGCAAACTGGCACTCGCTTCTTCACAGTACGGGTCTTTTCGACATTTTCTGTGTAAGGAACTTGAACCGTATACTTCTGCTCAACTTCTTCTGTATAAGGAACCTTCACTGTATACGTGCAGGTTTTTTCTTCCTTTACAGGTACCATCACAGTGTACGTGCAAGTCTTTTCCTCTTGCACTGGCACCATCACGGTGTACTTCTGCTCAACTTCTTCGCAGTAAGGAACCTGAACAGTGTACGTGCAAGTCTTTTCTTCTTGCACTGGCACCATCACGGTGTACTTCTGCTCAACTTCTTCACAGTAAGGAACCTGAACAGTGTACGTGCAAGTCTTTTCTTCTTGCACTGGCACCATCACAGTGTACTTCTGCTCAACTTCTTCACAGTAAGGAACCTGAACCTGATAATCACAGCTTCTGGTTTCCATTACCTTTTTATTGACTGTGTAATTGACAGTCTTCGTGCGAGTCTCTGGAACACATTCGGTTACCGTACGAGTTCGCTCTTCAGTCCGAGGTACTCGCTTCATGACCTTGTAAGTCTTTTCACGAGTTTCTTTTTTATACTCAGTGCATGTCACAGTTTTCATTTCTGTCACATACTGCCGTTGGCACACCGTTTTGGTGCCACAGCTTTCACTCTTGTTGCAGTCTTCACAATCAGCGGATGCGATAGAACACGTCGCGAGGATTGCAATGGCTGGCAACATACTTGTCACAACTTTGCGGAACACGAAGGCCTCCATAATTCAGGGGGGGAATCAAACGTTTGGAACTTGAAAAAAAATGGTCCGCCTGCCAAACGAAGAAATTCCCGATGACAGACTTCGACAAAAGAGACCGAACACGCACGGTCACCTGTCAAAATAGCTAGATTAAGTCGACTTTTAGGCCACGCAAGCGCGAGATGACATTTTTTGGCAATTTTTTGCAGGCTATTGCCCCTGCAGACTGCGACGGTTTAGTCATCCGGAATATGACGGCTTCCATTGCACCAACCTATGGAAGCAAGATGTCCTTTCAAATTTTCAAATAAAGTGAACCAGAAAAGCCTGAAAACCTGTGTTTTTACCGTTTGTAGTCAGTGATCTCTGCTGCTCGTCCAGCCCAGAAGTACACTTCGTGACTGAAATTTTCGTATAATTTGAAGATTACGGGGACAAGGCCAAGGAACGACTGGGAAATGTTTTTCTGACACATTCCCATCATTGATTTATACGGGGAGGACCGATGGCTACCGTTTCACACCTTTTAGCAACCAAAAGTGGCTGCCGTGTTTTGAGCGTCTCACCAGACACGACTGTTTTCGACGCAACTCGCCTGATGAATGCTGAGCATATTGGTGCTTTGTTGGTTGTTCAAACATCACATACAGGTGATGAACTTGTAGGTATTTTCACTGAGAGAGATGTCCTCCGCCGAATCGTGGCAGCAGGAAGACAGCCAGAACTCACCAGTGTTGGTACTGTAATGACCCAAGAAATTATCACGTGTACGATCGACACCCAGCTTGATGAAATCGCTGAATTGATGAGAGTTGAACGAATTCGTCACCTCCCAGTTCTTGAAAGGAATCAACACATCGCAGGGCTTATCTCAATAGGTGATCTCAACGCCTACAAAGCTGGAAATTGTCAATTGGCTCTTCAAGAGGCTGAGAACTACATTCAGGGACGCGTGTAGTTGCCTCACGAAGATCTTAGTTCTACGTGAGGTAATAAACTCGCAACATCTAGTGTACATTCTGCAGTTCGTTACGATTCAAGTTGTTTCAGATAGGCCAACTTTTTGCCCATACTCAGTTCGTAACATTTCTGAAATATCGACATCTATTCGTATTCCTTTCATGGTGGTCAACACCTCTACTCACTTCAGAAGTAATTACTATGAATCTGCGTTGCATTGCTAGTTTCTCATTCTTGTTCCTTCTTACACCAACAACCCTCCTCGCGAATGTGTCGCTGAACAATTTGTTTGGTGATCACATGGTTTTGCAACAAGGTATTCAGAATAAGGTGTGGGGTAAGGCCGATCCTGGTGAAAAGATTTCTGTTTCCATAGCCGGCCAGAGTCACGCCACGGTTGCTGAAAAAGATGGGTCCTGGTCAGTACAACTCGACGCCATTATGGAATACGGCGGCCCTCACACCCTGACTGTCGAGGGAAATAATACCCAGACATTTCAAGATGTCCTTATTGGAGAGGTCTGGGTCTGCTCTGGGCAATCGAATATGCAGTGGAATGTTCGTCAGGCCAACGACGCTGACCTCGCGATAGCGACTGCAGACTTAGGACACATTCGACTTATTTCTGTTCCTCAGGTGGGCACGCAAGAGCCTCAATGGAACTTCAAAGGCGAATGGGCCGTGTGCTCTCCTGAAAATGTTGGTGATTTTTCTGCAGTTGGATTCTTCTTCGGACGTCAAGTCCACCAAACACTTCATGTTCCAGTTGGGCTCATCGACAACGCGTGGGGTGGGAGTGCTT
The DNA here is from genome assembly GCA_016776925.1 of Pirellulales bacterium. GTDB lineage: Bacteria > Planctomycetota > Planctomycetia > Pirellulales > UBA1268 > UBA1268. The sequence goes on from JADHSL010000028.1 coordinate 15,071, forward strand.
GTGAGGCTTGGATTGACAGGAATCTGTTATCGTCGGACGACAGATTCAAGCCATTAATTGAGAGATGGATTAAAACCGAGTCTACGATGCCTGAGGCTCTAAAGGCTTACGAAAGAAGACTTGATGTTTGGAAACAAGCTTCTGAAAAAGCAAAGGCTGAAAAAAAATCGCCTCCAAGACGTCCTCGACATCCAGAGTCGTTACTTACCGGGAACTCTCGACCAGGAAACATTTACTGTGGCGTGCTCTCGCCGACTATTGGCTACGGCATGAAAGGTGCCATTTGGTATCAGGGTGAGTCCAATGCAAGCCGCGCTGTTCAGTACCGTGAGCTTTTCCCATTCATGATTGACTCCTGGCGGGACGAATGGGGCCTTGGCGACTTTCCCTTTTATTGGGTCCAACTTGCAGATTTTAAAGACGAGAAGCCTGAGCCTGCTGAGAGTGAGTGGGCTGAACTTCGTGAAGCCCAAACAATGACACTTAAAAAACTGAACAATACGGGTGAAGCCGTAATCATCGATCTTGGTGAAGGAAAAGACATCCATCCAAAAAATAAAATCGATGTTGCAAAACGATTGGCACGGTTGGCACTTGCTGAAACATATAGCATGCCTGAGATTGCCTACCGAAGCCCACTGTATCAATCGATGCAACACAACGGCGACAACCGTCTAATCCTTACGTTTGCACATGTGGAACCAAAGGCGAGTGGATGGAGACCTTTTGACGTTCGTGAACCCGTCGGTTTTACCATTGCTGATTCCAGCAAGACATTCGTCCACGCACAGGCTCGAATACTTGCTGACGGGCGTATAGAAGTCTGGAGTGATACCGTGGCTGATCCAGTAGCCGTTCGTTACGCATGGGCTGATAACCCAGTCTGCAACATGTATTCTTCTGCTGGATTACCGCTCACACCCTTTCGAACTGACGACTTTCCGAGCATAACAGCAGGCCGAAACTAAATTGCTCTGTTTTTAGAATTGGCAAAAATATGACCACTCGGGATACACTACGTACTAATGTATTGATGCCTGAGAACTATACATATTGTGTTTTCACATAGTGTGTCTTCATGAATAAATGAGTGACACCAAGTACAAGGAGGGTTGTATGAGCCGTGCTTTCAATGCAACAGGAGAGTTTTCGCGACATAGGAACCTCGCATATCTGCTTACTGCATCTAGCATGCTGATTGGTTGCAGTCCTTCTGTAAATCAGCCAGTCAGCCAGTCACTCCCTTACGCTGACTCAACAACGCAAGACGAGAACCGCACGGCATATCGAGCCACTCGACCAATTCCAGTTGTGATAAAGCCTGCCCAGTCTTTTCGTGTGGCAAAGCTTGATCAACAACTCCTCACAAAAGCCGTGGAAAAAAATGATATTAATCCAGTCTCTGTCGAAATACCAGCAGTCCTCCCACAGGAAAATTCTTTCCGAAACCTGAAAAAAATTAAGGACGCGGTGGCTGCAAATGTCTCCACCGATATACAGAACACGTTTGCCAATTACCTCGATGCCTTTAATCGTCATGATGCTATCGCACTGGCAGCTCACTGGGTGCAGAATGGTGAAAACCTTGATCTTGATACCGGCAATCGCATTGTCGGACAACCAGCTGTTGAGCACGTGTTTGATCAACTCTTTGCACGTGATGAAACTGCTCAGATTGGCTTCCAAATTGATTCGATTCGACCAATTCGTGACGATGTTGTTGTCGTTGACGGCTTATCCCAGATGTCTCTCGCCGATCAAGAACCTCGCCAAAGTCGTTTTTCTGCAGTGCTTGTTCGGCACGAAGACCGCTGGCTCATGGAATCTGTTCGTGAATCTGCAGCATCTGCCGAACCAACAATCCATGACCGACTCCAACAACTCAATTGGTTACGAGGTTTCTGGGAAGACATTAGTGATGGCATCACAGCAAGCCTTCAGTGCGAGTGGAATGAACAGGGCACCTTTTTAATTCGCCGGCATCTCATCACAAAGGAGATTGAGCCACGTGGTGGTGAAGAGCGAATGGCGCAGGGAATACCGGCCCTTCTACCCAATGAGGAGGCCTCTGAAAAAATGGTTGATCGTTTGACAACCACTGAATACATCGGATGGGACCCACAGCAAGGACAAATTTGCTCTTGGCTCTTTCGCTCAGATGGGCGTACCGCTCACTTTGCTTGGCAGCGTAATGGAAACGCCTGGCTACTTCAGTCGATTTCTGGTGGCAGTGGTAATGAAAGTCCTACTCAGTATTTACTCCAGCGTGCCGGGGAAGATGAATTGACTCTTGAACACATATCTGGAAACAACTGTGCATTAATTCCTGAAGCTGATTTTGTTCGCACTGCACGCCCTATTGAGAACCTGACATCATCTGATTCTCTAACGAGGTAGTACGACGCGTTCTTCATTGGACATAACTTCAGGAGCAAATGTAGTCATTTTTTTCACCTACTGTGGAATAGACTCTATACGTTCGCATGGTACGTTCTGACTCAGATGCACTTGCTGAACAATGCACAACTCTGCACGTTCGAGGCCCATTGCTTATTGTGGCGACGAGCAGAACCGTCAGCGATTGTGCTCCTTTTTGGGAGACCGCATTGCAAACGTTGAACATCTCGTATCGAGTGTTTGTCTTCTCTGAAAACTCACATCACGAAATTGATGAGATTCGTAAAGAAGCACACGATTTTCTTGCGACGGCTATCGCCGTGATTGGCACACAAGACATTCTCAACGTTGTACAGTCGGCTGCTTCTCTATCGAATTTACAGTTGGTAACCGTGCTGTTTGAGCCCCAGTAGAACCGGGCCCTCTCATCTTTTTATCGATCGACCCGGCATGTGCTTCAAGAACTTGCAGCATCATGTCTACTCGACCTCGAATACTCTCCGGAACCGCTTGAAGGGATGCCTGAGAGCTGAGTAGCTCGTCAAAAACATATTTTCTGTCCGGTGAATGTACTTGCAATCGCGTCTCCTTACCTTGCGTCAAACGAATCGTACAATCGGCGTCTTCTCTCAAAAGCACAACAGGCTCCGAAGCTCCATTCCAACTTGAAATGTCAGTTAATGAATCGATGCTCGTGATCGATTGGATCGACTGCAACTCACTTGTTTTATTTATGCGTTGAGAGTGACTATGCCTATCCCAACCTCCTAACTTGTAACGTTGCGTTTCTGGAAGTTCCTTTTGATCATTGTGTACAAGTGATATCGCTCTCCGTTCACCAGAACGAATAAATATGACTTTTGGAACCTTGTGATTCTCACCGTGTCTCTGATGCAAGCATGATTCCAGAAGCAAAGAAAACTGTTCTGGCAGAAGGAGGTATTGTTCATCAAATTGGACAAGTATGTCATGCGGCTTCAGGCCGATACGTTCTGCTACAGAATCTTTTTGGACACTATTAACTACAAGACCTTCATTGTGGCTTAATATCAGCTGATGCCGAACAACTTCTGGAACACGGGACAGTTCCGCTCCAAACTGTTTCAGTGATATCTTCGAGTTATCTGGCCCTGCCAACTCACCAGCACGTTGGTGATGTGAGCGAGCCCCTTGAACAAACACTTGTTCTTCACCAAAAACTGGTGCGCTTCCAATGATTCCAGATACCAGAAAAGCTACTTCGGCTCCTATCAACAGTACACATAAAACAGTTGCAGGAACGTGCTCTACAGGCTTTTGACGCGTGCTTAAAGTCACATCTCACCCCAAGGCTTGAAAAGTTTATGAGCCATTTGACTTGTGACTCTATGCGTTCAGTATTTGTGACGTTTTTTTGTATATGACACCAGACCTGTCGCCTCAAATAGTGATGAAACATCTAAATCTTTTAGTCTGGGTAATCTAAAGAAAACACGTCTACAGCGCAGAATCCGGTGACGGCATTGCACAGGCAAATGTGGATAATCATGCCGCCTGATGAAGGTTTACGACATATATCGAGTGACACCGGACGATTCATTTTTTCGTCACAGTCAATTTTTCTGCACTCGAAGTCGCCGTTCAAAGGAATATCTGCATGACACACTTATTCAACCGTGTCTTTCTAATCCTGATCGTCACAGGATACTCACTTGTTTTTTCTCCAGAAACAAAGGGCTCTGACGAGACCGTTCAGCCTGCGGCTAAAGAACAGTCAAAAATGGCACCCAGCACTCCCGCAAAGCCTGTTGTGACTAAAAAGCCGGTACTCATTCCAGGAACCGGAGTGCTTATAAAGAATGGCATTGATACCTTTGAAGACGAAAACTGGAAATGGTATCACCGCCATCCCAAAAGCTCACGAGAACAAGACAAGCGAACGCGAAGCCCTCTTGGTAAGAGCAACAATGGACTGTGGTTCGAGGGGCCTAAGCGAGGCACGCCAGACGTTGTAAAGCGGGTAGAACTTCCCGCACCAGGATTAGCAGGTAGTGATCATGGCTTACTTATCGCAACGTTACGAGCAGGAATTCCCGGACGAACCACCTACCGTATGATGCAGGATGATCTTATTTTCAATATGTCGAAAGCCGCTGGACGAGGCCTTTCTGCCGCTGACAATCCTAGCGTAGTAACTCGTGTCTATTTGCCACCTTTCGCACAATGGGAGCGACGGGATGGAGCGTCATTCGGTTTTCGCTGTGGATGCACAACACACGCGATCATCACTGGAAAAGAACACCCTGACCGTGGTGATTTTGGTGTTGAGGAATACTGGCCTGGCATGTTTATTTGTTTTGTACCCGGTGATGGCAAAGAGAAAAGTGATTCTGCCTACCTTCGTGTACGAGGGGATCGTCGAGGCCGTGGCATGCGTGGACCAACGATTTCAGAAACGGAACTCGGCTGGTGGACGCTTGGAATGAGTTTTTCACGTGATGGAAAGGTTCATTACTTTGCTAGTCAAGGTGTTGATGATCTGACCATGGATGATCACCTCACAACTCAAAATCCGTACGGGTACCGTACTGAGTGGGTGAAGACATTTTTCTACAATGTTTGTAGTCAAGATGATGGCAAGACATGGAGTACACCTTGGGTCATTGATGATCCAAAGACATTCTTTGTGAGACGGCAGAATGTGGCTCAGTCGAGTCGGAAGTCGCAGCGGTAATCGCGGCCTGCATTACCACAGAAGTTTTCGCTGCATCACCACCGCAACGTTCCAGCTCCCGGCTGGCAACATGGCAGTGGAAGCGGTGGCCTGCGAGGTCGACCTGGGGGGGCTCGACCTCGCGGCAGACCGTTTCAGCCAGCGGACATCGTGGGTGGAAGCGGCATCCTGCTGGCGGCCGTGAAGGACTCGGAACATCTCCGGCAAGCACAATTCTCTGCCGACGGTTCTTCACTTCAACGCTCGGAACTGCTGAAAATAAGGCAAGCGTGTAAGGATGAAGTGGTTGCTGGCAGAGTTGACCAGCTTCTGCAGACTCGACAATCTGACCGAGGTACATAACCGCAACATTATCAGCCAGATACTCCACCACAGAAAGATCATGAGAGATGAAAAGATAGGTTAGACCAAGCTCCTGTTTAAGCTCTTTCAGTAGGTTTATAACCTGCGCCTGAATTGAAACATCCAGAGCTGAAACAGGTTCATCGAGGACAAGGAATTCCGGTTTGAGCACAAGCGCACGAGCGATAGCAATTCGTTGCCGCTGACCACCTGAAAACTCATGTGGATATCGCTCAAGAACAGCAGGGGATAGCCCTGTTCGCTCAAGGGCCTGTTCCATTTGTTCTAGACGAGCACTTCTCTCACCCAATCGATGAAGAATAAGACCCTCTTCAAGAATTGAACGTATTTTCATCCGAGGATTAAGTGAGCCATATGGATCTTGAAAGACAATCTGCATGCGGCGGCGTAGCGATCGTAAACTACGTGCGTTTTCTTTCCGAACTGCGTGGTTATCAAACAAGACTTCACCACCAGTTGGCTCTACAAGCCGCAGAAGACTTCGACCAACAGTAGTCTTTCCACAGCCACTTTCACCAACAAGACCAAGTGTTTTACCTCTGGGGATATCAAATGTCACTCCATCTACTGCCTTCACTGAACCAACTTGGCGACGCAACAATCCTTTCCTAATTGGAAAGTGTGTCTCTAAACCCTTTACCTGGAGCAATGGAGGATCAGTCTGAGGATTCTGTTCACTCACGAATTGATCTCCTCAGCAAAGTGGCACCGAACAAAATGCCCTGGACTGACTTCACGAAGTGATGGCGGCTCTACATTACATTGTGGTTCCCGAGCATGGCTGCAACGTGGATGAAATCGACAACCGGAAGGAAAGTCCTGGGGCGGAGGGACCATTCCAGGAATTGTTTCCAATGGCCCGCTATCACGAGCATCAACGTTTGGCCGAGCTTGAAGAAGCCCTATCGTATAAGGATGAAGCGGACGACTAAAGAGTTCGACAGCAGATGCCTGCTCAACAATTCGACCAGCGTACATCACTGCAACGTCATCACACGTCTCGGCAACAACACCAAGGTCATGGGTTATCAGTAGTATTGCTGTACCAAGACGTGACCGTAAGTCATCGAGTAGCTCAAGAATCTGTGCTTGTATTGTTACGTCAAGTGCTGTTGTCGGCTCATCGGCAATGATCAGATCTGGCTCGCACGCCAAAGCAATTGCAATCATAACTCGTTGTCGCATACCCCCGGACAACTGATGAGGATATGCATCAAGCCGTTGCTCAGGGTCTGCAAGACGAACAAGGTGCAGCATCTCAAGGGCCCGTGACCTCGCCTCAGAACGACTTACTTTGCGATGCAACTGGACAGCTTCAGCAATCTGGTTGCCAATTGTAAAAACTGGATTAAGGCTGGTCATAGGCTCCTGAAAAATCATGCCGATGCGGCCACCTCGTACTTGTCTTAATTGCTTCTCAGGTGTAGTCACCAGATCAATGCTCTCACCCTCGGTGGTGAACATAATTGAGCCTGACTCAATTCGGCCTGGTGATGAGACAAGCCGTAATGTCGACATGGCCGTCACGCTTTTACCACAACCACTTTCACCAACTAAGCCAAGGGTCTGTCCTCGTTCTATTGATAATGACACGCCATCAACGGCAGGAAGCCTGCCGTCTGACGTATGAAAGACCGTGACTAAATCTTTTATTTCCAGAAGTGGGGCTGCCATTATTTTTTTGCCTCCCGCAACCTTGGATCTGTTGCTTCCTGGAGACCTTCACCAACAAGGTTATAGGCCAACACAGTAAGAAAAATGCCCGCACCTGGAAAAACAACAAGCCACCAGAGCTGCAGATTGCTGCGAGCACTGTTCAAAACTGAGCCCCAACTCGCTGTCGGTGGTGGTGGCCCAAATCCTAGAAATGATAATGAACCCTCTACTAAAATAGCTGAGGCAATTCCAAATGTTATTGGCACTAAAACAGGTGCTAATGCATTAGGCAAGATATGTCGAAACATGATTCGCAGTGAGCCCGCCCCTGTTGCTCTAGCTGCCATTACGAATTCTGTTTGTCGAAGTCGTAGAAACTCTGCCCTTGTAAGCCGGGCAATTCCTGTCCAACCGGTGGCACCAATAATTGCCATGGTCTTCCAGATAGTTGGCTTCTCGACAACAGCAATGAGAGCCAATATTAATACCAACGTCGGAATACACATCACAATCTCAGTGAGGCGACTGGTTATCATGTCGACCCAGCCACCGAAATAGCCACCTAATGCTCCGACCAAGACACCGATGGAACCAGCCAAACCCATGGAGACAAATCCGACCAGCAATGCAATCGTGGTGCCGTGAACCATTTTTGCGAAAATATCGACACCGTATTGATCTGTACCAAATAAATTCCATCGGTTCGGATGTCCTTCATCCCGAGAGGGGTTCTCGCGACGGCCTGGCCATTCATTCTCTCGAACACGGCGGTATGGATCCTGAAATACAAGTGGCCAAACTGCCCAACTCTCAGGATCTTTCTGCTTCAGGTTCTTGGGGTATGTTCCACGAAATTTATCTTTCGTAAATATTGGAGACTCCCAACTGCGATTGAAGTATCCAAGACATGGAAAATAGAGGGTGCCCTTGTAACTGCATACCACTGGTTTTGTCCCTGCAATTGCCGGCGCAAAGATCGCCACAATTGTCAGAAACAAAACAAAACCAAGAGCCAGCATTCCAATTGGTCTACGACGGTATCGTTGCCACGCATCAGACCAAAAACCTCGTGATGGCTTTGCAGCTTCTATCTCTTCAGACACTCTCATTTTTTCCTGATTCATTTACTCCACATTCACTCGGGGATCAACAATGCTGTAGAGAAGATCTGCAAGTAACTGGCCTGCAAGCGTGAGTACACTGAACATCAATGTAAGGCCCATGATGGTTGGATAATCACGTTCCCGAATACTTTCAAAAAAAAGTCGTCCCATGCCAGGCCACGTGAAAATCTGCTCAATGATGACAGAGCCACCCACAAGTGCTGGGAGGGACAGTCCAAGAAGGGTGACAAGCGGAATAAGCGTGTTTCGAAAGGCGTGATGCACGAGAACTCTCCAAGGCCCCGCACCTTTCGCACGAGCTGTGCGAATAAAATCTTGTCGAACGACCTCTTCGAGATTTGCTTTTATAAAGCGGCTATTGTACGCAAGAACAACATATGTCTGGCAGGTTATCGGCAGGATTGCGTGCCACGCGACATCTCTACAACGAGCAAAAAAAGGAGCGTCACTCGATAGGTCACTCATGCCAAAAAGAGGTAACTCCCAGTGTGTATCACGCAACCAGACTGCAAAGATAATCTGAAGAAAAAGTGCAGCGACAAACGTCGGAAAAGAATACAGAGCGTAGAGGACCAGCCCTGTAAAACGCTCATCAATTCGACCGCCTCTTGCAGATGCATAGAGACCCAGTGGTATTGCTAGAAACCATGTTAAAAAAAGTGCTGTTCCTGAAATCAGGACCGTTGGTCCAATCCGTTCACCGATGAGTTGTGTGACCGGTTGCTTTCGAGTTATTGATCTACCAAGATCTCCTTGAATGACTTTACTGATCCATTGCACATACCCAACGGGCCAAGGCTTATCGAGCCCATAGATCTCAAGCATCCTCTGCTGATCTTCAGGATTAAGCTTCCGGCTCGGATCGCTTTCACCAAGCTGCACAGTCAATGGATTACCGGGCATGGACCTCGCCAAGCCATACACCATGAGGGTAATGACAACGAGTGTCACAAGGCCGAGTAATATTCTTCGCAGCAAGTAAGTAATCATCACTTACTCCTGCTTTGGCTTCCACAGGCTGCCAAACCCTGGTGAGTAGTGGTACGGTCCACGTGGTGAAAAAACATATCCACGGACGTCTTTTGAGAATCCATAGAAGCTATTTCGCCAGTACAACCACGTGTAAGGCTGATCGTCATAAAGAATTTCCTGAATCCGTCCGTACTTTTCCGCTCGCTTACCCCGATCGAACTCCTGTCTTCCTTCGGCATAGAGACGATCAACTTCTGGATTTGAATAATTACAAAAATTTCTCATTGCTCCAGTCTTCCAAAGGTTTTCAGAAGTATCTGGATCTGTTCCTGAACCCCAACCACCAAGATATGCCTGGAATTTGCGATTCAGTGTCAGGTCTTGCAGTACAGTGGACTCCACCGGCCGGACATTGAGCCGTATACCAATCTGATCGAGATTCTCTTTTAATAATGTGCAGATTGCTATTCGTAATGGCTGTTGATTCACAATGATCGAAAATTCAAATGGGACTGTTCGCCCATCAATCTCTTTGTCACGAACACCATCATTATCTCTATCAATCCAACCCGCTTCATCCAGTAAGGCTTCTGCTTTATCGAGGTCTTGCTTATAGGGCTCAAGGTTTTTAGTCGATGCCATCCATGCACCTGGATAGAAAATTCCAGTGCAAGGATCATAGAGGCTATAACAAAGATCCTCGAGCATCTCATCATGATCAAAGGCATAACTCATTGCTCTTCGCACACGTCGGTCACGAAAAAATATTGTTTCTATATTCCAACCAAAATGAAAACTCACCCACTCTGGAGCTGTGGCTTTTGTATTGCGTTCATAAAAATCTCTCCCAACAGTCTGCGTTGTCCACTGTTCAGGCTGTAGGATCATTTCATGAATCTCACCTTTTTTGAGTGCCAACAGTGTTGTGTTTGGATCTTCAATGATTCGAAAACGTACTTCCTCAAAATACGGTCGTTCGCGAACCTGCTTACCCTGAACAGATGACCAGTTTTTCCGCCGACGTAAGACAATCTGCTGCCCTCGTTTCCTCTCAACAATTTCATAAGGGCCACCACAAACTGGCGATTGCTCTAATTGGACATGCTCGGCAGAGTCCTTGAGCGTAGGGTCGGCCTCCCATGTCTTTTCATAAATATGTTTTGGAAGCACTGGAAAATTAATGTTCCATACATTTGTTGCAAGCGCTTCTTTGTGGAAGAAAACGAGGGTGTGGTCATCATACGCCTCAACCCAGCGAAGTTGATCAGTGCCACTGCGGACAGCAGGGACCGGAACTCGTGGATCCATAATAACCTTGAATGTGAAAGCAATATCGTGAGCTGTAATTGGCTGGCCATCACTCCAGACAAGGTCGTCGCGAAGAACCACCTTATCGAACATTCTGTCTGTGCTCGTTTGCCATATTTTGACCGTCTCGCTGGCAGCGAATGGTTCAAGGTCACGGCCGAATGAAAACAAACCAAATCCTGTTAGCCCAAGAATATCGAACTCGGCCGACGTACTAATCATAATTGGGTTCGTGCTACCAAGGTCGCCACCAACGTGGCGATCTATACGAGCCGAATAATCTGCCTCACCATCTTCGGGTAGCCTGCCAAGTGCAGAAAGAATTAAATTGTTTGTCTCTGGTGAGTTGTTGGAAGTTGATATTGCACTGCCTACAGACCCAAGCACTTTTTCTTCTGATTGCGCTTCACGTAAAAGAATGAGGCCATCGCGAACAGGCCTATCTATCCAGTTCGCCTCTTTATCAAGATCTGAAAGTTTCGGCACATCAAAAGGATCTAACGGCTGCGGCTCTGTCACAGGAAGCGGCTCTTTTCGCTCTTCCGCTGATGCTGTTAATTCCGATGGCGGGGCAGGCTCAATTGACTTCGAACCACTGCAACCAACGCAGGCAAAACACAGTAGAAGGCAACACCGTATCACCAAGAACATATTGCCTCGTGACACGGAGGATTCACAGCCAACTACTTCGTGCATACGATGTCTCCTTGCAAAACCTTTGCCTAAGATTCGTCTTGTCTGAAATGACGATGCTACGGGGGAAAGCAAGGGTGGGTCAACGTCCACTCAAGTGGATCAACGCTCGGGCAAGTTATGACCCATTTTCTCACGTTTTGTAGCAAGGTATCGTTCATTATATTTATTTGGCGAGGGCTGGATCGGCACTTGATCAACCACTTCGAGATCAAACCCGCCATAGATAAAAGCATCTGTCTTTTTTGGGTTGTTCGTCAAAAGCCGAACTTTGGATAGCCCAATATCTTTAAGTAATTGAATACCGATCCCATAGTCACGTGAGTCTGCTGGAAACCCTAAAGCCAGATTGGCTTCAACTGTATCCAGACCTGTATCTTGCAGAGCATAAGCACGAATTTTTTGAACGAGGCCTATTCCACGACCTTCTTGCGGAAGGTACACAACCGCACCAACTCCTTCTTCGCTAATCATTCCTAAGGCCATATGGAGTTGATCCCCACAGTCACATCGCAAACTATCAATTAGATCGCCGGTAAAGCAGGATGAATGGAGCCGAACAAGTGGAGCTTCCGCCGCCTCAAGATCGCCCATGGTAAACACAACCGGCTGCTGAGACTCATACCGAACGTTGTAGCCTAGAACACGAAATTTACCCCACTTCGTGGGAAGATCTGCTTCGGCAACTCGCTCCACCAACTTTTCCTTTGTCCGTCGATAACGAATCAACTCTTCAATTGAAATAATTTCCAGGCCGTGTTTCTTAGCCAGTGCTCGCAGTGCATTGCGATCCGCCCTATTTCCATCCGTATCAAGAATCTCGCAAAGAACACCAGTTGGCTCTTTCCCAGCAAGACGTGCCAGGTCAATCGTTGCCTCGGTGTGTCCTGCACGCCTGAGAATCCCACCCTCTTTCGCAATTAATGGAAACAGATGTCCGGGACGAACAAAGTCTTGTGGACTACTCTCAGGATTCAGGATCGCAGCAACGGCTACGGCCCGCTCCGCTGCTGTGATACCAGTACGTGCCGACACATGATCGACAGGAATAGTAAATGCTGTACCGAGTGGAGTGGAGTTCGACTCCACCATCCTTGGTAATTCAAGTCGACGTGCAACATCTGGTAAAACCGACATGCACACCTGACCCCGACCATGGGTAATCATGAAGTTAATAGCCTCGGGTGTCGCGTCTTCGGCAGCACAGATAAAATCACCCTCATTTTCGCGATCTTCCGCGTCCACCACAATCACGATCTTTCCTTCTCGAAAAGCTCGAATAGCAGCATCTATTGAACTAAACTGGTCAGACATGCTTTTTTTGAGTGGATGAATCATCCACTCTCCTTTATTAACTAGCTAAACCTAGTGCATTATAGGCCGATTAAAAACCTAGTCTGCCCTAAATCACTTACAAAAAAAATAGACCACACCATGCTTGCACGGGAAGAGTACATCGAGCAGTCCTACCTATTCCGAACGCTTGGCGAACGGATGCTCGACGGTGTTGCAACGCAAGAAGCCCTTAAAAATTTAGGCCACGAAATACTGGCTACTACAAAGCTGCCTCTTGCTATTGATTATCTAGTGAGTGATTTAAAACTTACCGGAACAATCGCACCTGCAATGCGGCAGCTCAACCATTACTTCACAGCATTTCAAACCTTCGTCATGGCTGAGGCTGAAGACGAGGAAGGACGATTTGATCTTCGTACCGCGCTGGTAATACTGGAACGCGAAGCACGCTATCTCGGAGAAGGTGGGACGCCTGAAGGACTTTTTTTCTATCGGTTTGAATGTCTTTCACGAAATCGGCTCGACTATATGCGCGGACTACTCGCCACAGCTGCTGATGATGCATTTAATGCTGATTGGAAAAATTGGATCACAATGGTCTCCCGCCAAGTTGGTTTAGTTGACCTGGCAGACCTGATCTATATCCGAAGTAGTGAGCTCCTAAGACGACAGGAAAGTCGAGCTTCGTTTCGCAAGAGCGTCGATACACAGAACGACGAGAATACAACTGTCCAACAAACCGCAATTTTATTTGGTGAAAAAGAAGGTCGCATTGCCTGGGCAAATCGCGGTAAAGACCCGCTCTACCTCTTTGCTGCTTTGCAAAGACAGTTGGGCTATCCAGTCGTTCCAAAGCTAAAACGCTCACAACCACAAACCGAATCACCTGCCCTCTTGGCTCGCCGTATTGACCGACTTGAACTACGAGTCAAACTGCTTGAGGAAGAAACAAAGGATGGGATTGACTTGTCACAGTTTGATCCAAAAAACCAGCCTTTCAAACAACCTCCCAATGAGTGAAGGAGTGAGGCGATCACTTGTTTTTGCGTAGACCAGGCGGTTGAGTCCTTGTAGGCGTAATTGATCTTAGCAATGTTCTGCACTCCTCCATTGTGTGATGGGTCGTATCCGCTAGGCTCATTTTACCCACTATGTTTCGGGTTTAATTTTTGGTCGCCTAATCGATTAGGCGTGTGTATGAATTCTCATCTTTTTGTAATGGCAACGAAAATAACAATATTGGAATTTGAGAAAAACCAACACCTCTTGGTCTGCTCATGAATACAGCTCGAAT
>JADHSL010000128.1 GCA_016776925.1 Pirellulales bacterium
TTCACAACAACAACATCAACAGCATGCCGTACTCCACTAGGTCGTACTGGCCCCACGGCCATTCCAACAGAGGCATTATGACTGCTGGCAACATCTTTTGCTGCCGCAATCAGTTCTGACGTTTCAGCAGGCAACCCAGGCAAAACCAAGCCACCACAAAAAAATTGCTGGCTTGTCGCATTCCGCCTGTGAGCGGCCTGAGCGAAGAGTGCCGCGACTCGACCCGCAGTACCGACCTCCACTGTCGCAAGCCTCGCCGAAGCAGCAAGGAGGGCTTTTGCTGCTGCATCTTCCACTTCGTCATCTTCCTCTCCATAGACTAAGTGCCCAAGTGTCTTACGAATGATATCTTCTGTTGTAGTAATTTTTTCACGACAGCTGTCGTCATTGTCCGCCCACGCTGAGATACGTAACGTAATTGTTGCTTCATGTGCGGTGATACCGACGGTTGGATCTCGTCCCCGCTCAATCAATCCTGGCAGCATTTCCTCAATAGCGCTTTCTCCAGCTCCAAAGCACTTGAGACGCCGATGACGAAGAACTCTGTTCTTACCGGCCACTTGTTTCAGCTCACCCGAAACCGTTTCCTCCCACATCCGCCGCATCTCTGCTGGGACTCCAGGCAACGTATAGATCACAGCGCCCTCACCATCACCCCAGCCATCGGAGGCCGACAGTACCATTTTAATCCCCGGAGCTGTTCCGTCGGGGTTCTCTATTAGGCTGCCGTCTTCGGGAAACAATGCCTGCCGTCGATTGCTCTCCGGCATGACAGCATGCCGAGATGAAAAACGAGATACGATGACTTCCAGTGCCTGCTGAGACAAGACCAGTCGCTGACCTGTTAACTCAGACAACACATCTCGCGTCAGATCATCAGCAGTCGGCCCCAGTCCGCCAGTTGCAATAACCACCTGCGCTCGACGTGCGGCAATTCTGAAGGCGTGAACACCAGCCGCAAGGGTATCGCATGCCGTTGTGTGATATCCGACGGGAATTCCAAGCAGCCCGAGTTCACGAGAGAGCCATTGGCTGTTGGTATCGAGACGTTGGCCGCTGGTGAGTTCATCACCGATCGCAATTATTTCAGCCAACATTCGGCATCCCTTTCCCAACAGTCTAAGGTATGATTCTTCAGGCGACTCTTCCTGGTGGTCACTACAGCTTCCAGAGTGTTGTTCCCACCGACGAAAATGGTGCCATCAACGTAACTATAATGAAAAGTCTAAGCTCCAGATGAAAATTGGAATCCTCGGCTGTGATGATCATATTCTAGCGATAGCTGTCGCAGCAGTAGAGGGAGGCCATTCCCTCAGCCCTGCCTACGACGTGCCAGACGATCTGCCAGCAATACTCTCTGGTATTGATCGCCAGCCACGTGAACAATGGCAGGGCTTGCTCGAGGACGAAGTCTGTGACGCTGTTCTTGTTGGCGTCGATGGATGGAGCGAACATCGTGCGGAACAGGTGAGAACACTCGTTCAGGCCGGTCGCACCATTCTCATCGGGCACCCCGCCTCCCTCTCAATGCTTTGGGCTTATGAGCTTGATATGATTCTTGCCGACTCATCGGCAACGGTCATCCCAGCACTTGCAACACGGCACCACCCATTCATCTATTCACTCAAAAACCTTGTTGAACAATCGATCGCCGGCAATGGACCACTTGGCCCTATTGAATCACTCCAATTTGAGCGTCGACAACCTGACCGTGATCAAGACAGTGTCCTTACCAGTTTCGCTCGTGATGCTGACGTCATTCGTGTGCTGATTGGAGACCCCTCTCGACTCATGGCACTTGGTGGAGGTGACGCTGGATGGGCAAATATTGCGGTTGGATTAAGTGGTCCAGATCAAGTTTCAGTTCGTTGGCAGGTTGCGAAAGGGCACACAAGAGAGTTAACGATCCAACTCATCTGCGAGCGAGGCCGCCTTCGTATTGATATTCCTGAACGAGCCTGTGGGGTATGGGCAGTCACCCAGCAAACAGATGGGGGCATATCAGATCTACTCCCAGAATTTCCTTCCGAGACGGTTGCTTTTCAACCAGCTGAAGTCCTTTTGGAACTCCTGCTTCTCGCTGTCAAAGGTGATGCAGATAATCGCTCCAACTCGTCAATCCCTCCAGCAATGTGGCCCGATGCAGCACGCACCATCGAACTCGCGGAGACTATTCCCAGGAGCGTTAAAAGAGGACGAGGCATTGATCTTCATCAAGAAGAATTTAGTGAACTGGGAACGTTCCGTGGCACAATGGCGTCACTCGGCTGTGGCATCATTATGGCTGGACTTTTCATTCTTTTTTTAGCAACCCTCGTTGGCGGTGTTGCTCGTGCCGCCGGCTGGAGTTTTGGGGAACGACTTGCTGCAATCTGGCCGTACGCAATCCTGACCACATTGATCCTCTTCCTTATACTCCAACTGCTACCTTTTCTCCTGCCAAAAGATTCCGGAAACAGCGACGAATCAAAAACAGCTCGCTCTGAAAACCCTTGAGAAATTTTTCGCCACCCGCAAACTCGGCCCAGACGGCATGACAATGCCTTCAAAAATGAGTCACTGGCAAGGTATACGGCCCCAGAAGATAGCACCAAACCTCATCCGCACGAATCGACGACAAATGACGACAAGGGCGGCCGGACACGTAGCCGCCAGTGGCCACTTTTGTCCGGGACTGTCTCATGTTGTATTCGCGGGTCCGCCTGCTCCTAGCGACCATTCTTGCTTTTGCAGCATGTCATAGCGTTGCCCCGGCGGAAGATCTCCGAAGGACTGCAATTGTACGGGCCATCGAGTCGTGCCGAGACAGCGTCGTTAATATCCATGGCGAGAAATACGTCTCTGATTCCTCGGATGAATCTGAAGACCGCCGAGTCAACGGGATGGGCACTGGTGTCGTAATTGACGCCCGAGGCTACGCTGTCACCAATTTTCACGTCGTCGATGGTGTTCATGAGATCGAAGTGACGCTCGCGTCTGGTCGCACAGTAGCAGCACGTCTGATCTCTCATGACCGAAGGACCGATCTTGCCGTCATTAAAATAGATACTGTTGAGCCGCTACCGGTCATTCAATTAGGAACCTCCGACGATCTCCTCATTGGTGAGACGGTGCTTGCTCTTGGCAACGCTTTTGGCTACGAACACACCGTTACCCGTGGAATTATATCTGCCCTCCACCGAGATGTAGATGTCAGTCCAACGCAACGGTACGAGGATCTCATCCAGACAGACGCGAGTATCAATCCTGGGAATTCTGGCGGACCACTTCTAAATATTAATGGAGAGATGATCGGGATTAACGTGGCGGTTCGTGCTGGGGCACAAGGAATTGGCTTCGCTATTCCCGTCGATAGTGTGCTCCGTATTGTTACCGGCCTTCTATCTATTGAGCGTATTGATCACACATGGCACGGTCTCGTGTGTAAGACATGCGGTACAGGCGCACTTATTGAATCTGTACATAGTCAAAGCCCTGCAGAGACTATTGGAATGCGAGCCGGTGATATTATTCTTCGAGTCGGTGACAGAAGTGTGACAAGTCAGCTGGATATCGAGAGAGCTTTCCTCGGAAGAAAGGCTGGAGAGATCGTTGCCGTCACTGTGACACGAGAAGGTGGTGAAGAAAATCTATCCCTTGCTCTGGCGAAAGCCAGAAAACAAAAAGCATCTGCATCTGAACGCTCTTGGGAACAGCTCGGACTCAGGCTTGCGTCTGCTGTCCCGTCCACTGTTCAACAACTGCAACCGCGGTATCGAGGTGGCCTCCTTGTTCAGGAAGTTCGTTTTGGAAGCCCAGCGAGTGACAAGGGGATCCGGCCTGGAGACATTCTTGTGGGACTCCATATCTGGGAAACAGTCAAGCCTGACAATGTGAGTTACATACTCGATCAGATCGAATCTGACGAGCTAGAGACAGTAAAGTTCTATATCCTTCGCGGGCGTGATACGCTCTTTGGCCATCTCACCTCTGATACAATCCTGAGATAGGCCCTCAAGATTGCATCACATTTCCTGGTGTTACGCAGAAGGACCCGGTGTGGAGACTCAATTCCTCAATTGGCTATTGCCACAAATCAAAAAGGATCACAGGCTCGAGGTCCCACCGGGTGATGATGCCGCAGTCCTTCGACTCCCAGGAGGCAAGCGGACCGTAGTCACTACGGATCTACTCACTGAATCCGTTGATTTTCGGTTTCCGACGTCCAGTGACGACAAGGATTTCCCACCGTCCGCCTCAGCACATCAGGTTGGCAGAAAGGCCGTAGCAGTAAGCCTCAGTGATCTCGCTGCAATGGCAGCATGCCCTGAGGCAGTCGTTGTCTCAGTTGCACTTCCACAACGTGGTGGTAAGAAACTTGCCGAAGACCTCTTCACTGGAATCCAAGAGGAAGTGGACGCGTTCGACGTGACACTTGCGGGAGGCGACACCAACGCATGGGACGGCCCCCTGGTCATAAGTGTCACAGCCATCGGAAGTGTTCCACCACGAGGATGCTGGCGGAGAGATGGAGCCCGACCTGGTGATCTCCTGGTAGTGACGGGCCCACTCGGCGGCAGCCTTCTCGGCAGGCATCTCGATGTCATGCCCCGCTGCCGTGAAGCGATTGCAATTGCATCTCGGTACCCTATCCACGCCGCTCTTGATATCAGTGACGGTCTTGCTATTGACTGCAGTCGGATGCTTACGGCAAGTCATGTCGGCGGCATCATCGAACTTGCATCAGTGCCAATACACTCTGATGCAATCAGCCTTTCAGAGGTGCCCGATACGAATCAGCTAACCCCTCTGGAGCACGCCATGCAAGATGGTGAAGACTTTGAACTCCTTCTTGCGATTCCTCCGCAAGCGGCACATGCACTTGTGGAAGACGACCCAGGCTCTCTTGTTCAACAAACAACAATGCAACCTCGCATTATTGGAAAAGTGACCGAAGGCTTTGCCTTCGCTGGCACAACACCAGACGGACAAACAATTCGCCTTGAACCAAAGGGGTTTGAGCATGTCTTCGAATGAGTCGGTCGAATCGAGCAGGACGGTAACGTGCGAAATCAAAAACCTTGATGATCTTCACCAGTTGGCATCACGCATCGTAAAGCACCTGCCCCAGTCAGCTCTCGTAACCCTTCAGGGTGAATTAGGAGCCGGTAAAACAACATTCGTGAAGGCAATTGCAGACTCCGTAGAAATTGACCCTGCACATGTGACAAGCCCTACCTTCAATCTCATCACAATCCATGAATCACCCGAAAATACTATTCGTCTTGTCCACGCCGACATGTACCGAGTAACTGATCCTGATGAATTGATCGAAACCGGCTGGGACACTGCTCTTGTCGTCCCTTCGGAATATCGTTGCTGGGCATTCGTTGAGTGGCCCCAAAAAATAGCTTCCGCTCTGCCCGCCCACCGCCTAAGTATCACACTCAAAGTAACTGGCGAATCCAGCAGGCAGCTGACCATCAAGGGCACAGGAACGAACTACGAACAAATACCGATGCTCATCATGCAATCATCCTAATTCTTCGCCCAGGAAACGTTTCGCCATGCGAGTTACACCAGCACATTCAATTCTCTGCGTGATCGACGTTCAGGAAAAAATCATCCCCACAATCCCAACAGGACAGCACGTCATAACTGAATGCTGCCGACTGGTGGAGGCAGCCGACCTTTTCGACATGCCAATCATTTTTACTGAACAATACCCCAAAGGACTTGGTCAGACCGTAAAACCAATTACCTCAAAACTCAAGAATCGAAAATCTCTTGAGAAACTCAGCTTTAGCTGTTGTGGGACACCAGCTTTCTTAGATCAGATTCCGCCAGGTGTTGAAACACTTATTGTGTGTGGCATCGAAACCCATATTTGTATTGCACAGACTGTACTCGATGCACTCCAGACTGGCTTCCGTGTCTCTATTGCGGTTGATGCAGTCGGCAGCCATCGCGAACATGACCACACAGTTGCTCTTCGTCGACTCGAAGGATCAGGTGCCGTGCTATCAACAACTGAAGCGATTCTCTTCGAACTGTGCGAAACAGCAGAAAACCCAGTTTTCAAAAGGATGCAGCAGCTCGTAGCAAGATAAGTGCCCGACAGAGAGGAAGTCCTCACTTGGCTTCGAGACCACGCCACCAGGCTGGTTCCTGTTAGCCCCCGGTATCTTCCAGAATCACAATGCCGCCTGTTTTCGGATCATATCCATAGAGCCTATTTGGCGGTAGAACACTCAGCTCAACATTGTGCTGTTTCAACATCTCTTGAAACTCTTTAAACGTCGGAGGCTTTCCGTTCATTGCCTTAAACATCTTCATTGAGTTCTGAAGGTTTAACATGGCCACCCGTCCTCTTTGGGTGACATAGGCACTTGCCGCGACAGAAAGAGGATCATTTCCCTTAATTTTATTTTCAACCACTCGAAGGTTAGGCTGCTTTGCAGCAACACTCATGTCAACCACTTTTGCTGGAGCAGCAGCAACCTCTGACCCACACTGCGCCACGGCTACCGCAAGTATCACCATTCCAAAAAAACGCATACCATGAAGCTCCAATCACGAGACGTAAACAGTTTCACCCAACGCTATCTTGTATCACAACATATGTTCGAAAACCACTTTTCTGGCTTCAAATCTCCCTCCGTGAGTACGCATTAGCGAGCCTTTGTTAGATCTATATCGTCCACACGCTCCCCACGTGCATGGAGTTCCGCTAAGTCCGCCAACCGAACGATTTTCTGAGCCGCCG
>JADHSL010000029.1 GCA_016776925.1 Pirellulales bacterium
GCCTCAAGAATCGCATCCGCTGCAAATGGTGGCGGGACAAAAATCATAGTCGCATTCGCACCCGTCGCATCACGTGCTTCAGCAACTGTATTAAAGACAGGAAGATCGGCAATTGTTTCTCCTCCCTTACCGGGAGTAACACCTCCTACCATTCTTGTTCCATACTCAAGGCAGCCTCGAGTATGGAACTCACCAACTTTTCCGGTGATGCCCTGACAGATAACACGTGTATTGCGATCGACAAGAATGCTCATGAAAATTTGCTATAGCTAAAAGAGGTACAAAGATGAAAAGAAAACAGTGCTTACGCTTTTATCGAATCAACCACTTTTTGAGCAGCATCGGTAAGCCCATCTGCTGTGATAATTGAGGTGTCACTTGCGGCAAGAATCTTCTTACCTTCCTCTACTTCAGTGCCCTCCAATCGGACCACGAGAGGTACAGTAAAACCTATTGTTTTGGAAGCTTCTACAAGGGCATTTGCGATTGTTGTACATCTCATAATACCACCAAAAATATTGACTAATATTGCCTTCACATTGCTGTCCGAAAGGATAATCTGGAATGCCTCAGTGACCTGTTCGACATTCGCCCCACCTCCGACATCAAGGAAATTCGCTGGCGCACCACCATGGAACTTCACAAGGTCCATCGTACTCATGGCGAGACCAGCACCATTCACGAGACAGCCTATCTCTCCATTCAGTTTCACATAAGATAATCCTGCAGCATCGGCTCGTATTTCTGCTGGTTCTTCTTCAGATTCATCACGAAGCAACAGGACATCTTTGTGACGAAACATCGCATTATCATCAAATGTCATTTTTGCATCGAGAGCTACCAGGGTTCCCTCTCCAGTGAGAACGAATGGGTTGATCTCCAGTAAGGATGCATCAAGTGAAACAAACGCGTTGCAAAGAGCCTGAAAAAATTGCACCGCGTATCGCCAGCTAGCTGTCGGTAGCCCAAGCTTCGACGCCATGAGACGAGCCTGATAGGCACCGAGTCCACGGTCCGGATCAAAGGGTTCTGACAGAATCAATTCTGGTGTCTTTACTGCTACTTCTTCAATATCCATCCCTCCAGCAGTACTTGCGATGAGTACCGGTGATCCAGCTGCTCGATCAACAAGAATGGCACAGTAAAGTTCTTGCTGAATATCACAACCACTCTCAACAAATACTTGCCGAACAATTTGACCTTCTGGCCCTGTCTGAATAGTCACAAGTGTTTTGTTTAAGAGACCTTGTGCAATTCGGGAAGCATCATCCGCCGACTTGGCAAGTTCGACACCACGTTGCTCCGAACCCTCTACATGACCCTTCCCACGACCGCCTGCATGAATCTGCGCTTTCACTGCACAAACTGGTGTTCCCAGGGATTCGAATGCATCTGCTGCCTCGTCAGGAGTCCGGACAACCTTTCCGTTCAAGACCGGTACACCCGCGGCCCGTAAGAGTTCTTTGGCTTGAAATTCATGGATTTTCATGGCTGCCTTTTCTGATAATCAAATATGAGGGCCTGACCGAAGCAAGGGCACCTCAGCCAGAAATTGTTTATCGCTTGAATTACCAATATGGCACGGAAGGCATTCCGTTCCAACAGTGAGCCGTTTCTCGCAGGAAACGCCCTCTATTCAAAAAATCTCGCACGTGACTGAAATCCGTCTTTCACGCGAATAGGAAAACTGAAATATTGCTACTCGGTAAGAATTCTCAGTACTAAATAGCTTCTTTATGAATTCGACAAGTCACACTGATACACCATGCGGCACGAAAATGAACCAGCCCGACATATTGCCTCGGGTTGTTATCGATTTGGAAAAACTCCGTCATATCAACTGTGGTCTCGGTCGCTTCTCTCTCTACCTTGCTCGGGAACTACTGGCTCGCTCCGACGATTGCTTTAAGCCGGTCTTCTTTCTGCCTGATGGTAGCGATCATTATTTTACAGATACACCAGATGCCAATTACAGCAGCATAAAAGTTCGGCCTTGGAATAAAGAGAGTTTTCAGCGATGGGTGCGGCCCATTTCCCGTCAGTTTCATAAAATTGATAGACCTGCACTCTGGCATGTAACTCATCAGACATCAAAGTATTTGCCATTTGATGAACGTGTGCCGATTATTCTCACAGTTCATGATCTAAACTTTCTGCATACTATCAATCCGGAAAGCCAATCTGGCTCTATTCGTCGTCACAGCACGCACGTTCAAAGGCTCGTCAATCGAGCTGATACCATCGTCACCGACTCTCAGTTTGTTGCAGATGATCTCACTCGACACATCAATGTTTCATCAAAACCGATTCATGTTGTACCGCTTGGACTTGCACGACCTGCTACCGATGTTGGTGATCGGCCGTCTTGGGTACCAGAAGGCCCCTTTTGCTTTTCAATAGGAAATTTTCTGCCACACAAGAATTTCCATACATTACTTGGAATGATGCAGCACTTGCCTAATTACAGGCTCATTATTGCGGGGAAAAAAGAAACTCCGTACGGAGAAAAAGTCGTACGAGAGAGGAACGCGATGGGGCTCACAAACCGCATTATGTTACCGGGTGTCATCTCTGATTTGGAACGACAGTGGCTCTATAAAAACTGTGCTGTTTTCGTATTTCCTTCACTGACAGAAGGATTTGGCTTTCCGGTACTCGAAGCCATGCAGGTCGGAAAGCCAGTTGCTTTATCAAACTGTACAAGTTTGCCTGAAATTGCTGGTGACAGTGGCTTCTATTTTCCTTCCTATGATGCCCAACAAATGGCCAATACTGTTCAAAATGCTGTCGCAAAATATCGAGATGATCCACAGGCTACTATTCAAAGTCGCGAACGTGCCAATAGCTTTTCATGGCAGGCAACAGCTCAGGAATATGCCCGGATTTATAAGACAGTACTGGACGCTAAAAACGACCAATAAACGCTTAAGAAAAGAAAAAACTACTGTTTTGCTGGACCCGGCAAATTGCTATCGTTCGACTCAGAATTAAGGCTTAAGGCTTAAGGGTTTTGATTCTATGGAAGTTCTGCCTCTCCTTCTCTTAAGCAAAAGTGGAAAATACTATGTCTCGTCGAGCTCTGATTACCGGAATAACTGGTCAGGATGGCTCCTATCTGGCTGAACTTCTACTATCCAAAGGGTATGAAGTCCATGGCCTCCGGCGACGCTCAAGTACATTTGGGACAGAGAGGATCGAACATCTTATCTTTGGTGATGATCCTCCGTTGCATCTGCACTATGGTGATCTTTCAGACGGCAATGGATTAATGCGACTTCTGAGAGAAATCGAACCACACGAAGTCTATAACCTCGCTGCTCAGAGTCATGTGCGCGTCAGTTTTGATCAGCCCACCTATACCGCTGATGTGACTGCCGTAGGTACGTTGCGACTCTTGGAGGCGATTCGAGATGTACAGGACGATACCGGTCGTCAAATTCGTTTTTATCAGGCCTCCAGTTCCGAAATGTTCGGAAAAGTAGTTGAGACACCACAGAAAGAAACCACTCCGTTTTATCCGCGGAGCCCCTATGGCGTCGCAAAAGTGTATAGCCACTGGATTACTATCAACTACCGCGAGAGCTATGACCTCCACGCATCATGTGGCATTCTTTTTAATCATGAAAGTCCCAGACGCGGTGAGACCTTTGTTACTCGAAAAATTACCCGTGCAGCAACTCGCATTAAACTAGGGCTTCAAGAAAAATTATACCTAGGCAACCTCGATGCAAAACGAGATTGGGGTTTTGCAGGTGACTACGTAGAAGCAATGTGGCTCATGCTTCAACAAGAAACTCCTGATGATTATGTTGTCGCAACCAATGAACTTTATTCTGTTCGAGACTTCTGTGAGAAAACCTTTGGTCAACTTGGGCTCAACTATGAAGATCATGTTGAAATTGATCCCCGCTATTACCGTCCCGCGGAAGTCGATCTTCTTCTTGGTGACTCGACCAAGGCATACGAACAGTTGGGTTGGAAACCTCAGACAAGTTTTGATCAGCTTGTTGAAATGATGGTCAAGAAAGACCTTGGGGTCGCTCAACAGGAACTTGTGGTAAAACAAACGCAACTTCGCAGCAACCAAGCTGCGTAGAAAAGCATGCTCCTTTACAAGCTTGCTTGGTAAATTAGCAACGGGCAATGTGCTGCTGCCTTTTCTCAAGTAGCACGGGTTCCCGCATGGCTCACACTGGCATTTGATGCAACAAGACATTTCCTTCTTGTAGGCCATATCATGAAAATCATTGTTACTGGCGGCGCCGGGTTTATTGGCAGCCATATCGTCGATGCCTGCCTCAAATCTGGTCATGATGTGGAGATCATTGATGACCTTTCAAGTGGATCAGCTGAGAATGTTCCTCAAGACGTTCCGCTTCACCAGGTTGATATTCGCGATACACTCAACATCGCTCCAATTTTCAAAACATTTCAGCCTGATGCTGTTTGTCACCAAGCTGCCCAACTGTCAGTCAGTCGATCCGTTCGTGAGCCTCTGTTAGACGCAGACATCAATTGCCTCGGCCTTCTTTCTGTGCTCGACGCAGCGGTCTCTACGGGTTGTAAGCAAATGGTATTCGCATCCTCAGGTGGTGTCCTGTACGGAGATGTTTCAACACCTGCTCCCGAGACAGCACCAGCAAACCCGATAAGTCCCTACGGCATTACCAAATGGGCTGGTGAAAAATACCTTAAGTTTTATGCCCGAGAACATGGCCTAAGATCGGTTGCACTACGCTATTCAAATGTCTATGGACCTCGACAAAATCCTCATGGCGAGGCCGGAGTAGTCGCTATTTTCTGTAACCAATTCCTCGATGGTCATCCTGCTCGCATCAATGGTGATGGAAAATATATTCGTGATTATGTCTACGGTCCTGATGTTGCTGAAGCGAATCTCTCTGCACTTACTTTAAAGAAAGCACACTTCAGAGAAGGAGAGATTCTTTCCCTGAATATTGGCACGGGAATTGGCACTGACGTCAATGCACTCGAAAAGAACGTACGAACACAGGTAGAACAACTTCGTGCAAATGCTGGCGAAAAACAAAGCCTGCCTGACCCGGAGTATGGTCCTGAGCGAGTTGGAGACCTACGATCAAATCTCCTCGACCCAAGCCGTGCCAGTGATGTCCTTGCCTGGAAGCCAACACATTCATTGGCCGAGGGATTGGAAGCAACCGCCCGCTGGTTTTTCGAAAGAAAGGGCTCGTTTTGAGAGGCTCTGCCCCGGAGTAGATTCTGTCTTGCTTTCATTTCATGAAAATTTTTGGTCTGTATCTTCCTTGGTAGCTGGTATCCACATACCCTTCGACTATGCAAAACTCGCCTCAAAGTCGTCCTACCGCCATGATAACTGGTATCACCGGACAAGATGGGTGCTACCTTGCCGACCGCCTTATAAAGCATGGCTACCATGTCGTTGGTACAACACGAAAAATTTCTTCACGTCGGCTCACTGGGCTTCAGCAACTCGGAATCTGTGACACGGTAACACTTGAAACGGCCTCTCTTGATAACGTCGAGTCGATTGAAAAACTCATTGATGACTATCATCCAGAGATGATATTCCATCTTTCCGGACAGTCTTCTCCACGTCTATCTTTTGATCAGCCGGAGGAGACATTTGAAAGCATTGCTGGATCAACTCAGCGACTGCTTCAAGCCATGCACAGAGCAACTCTACCTTCACGCCTCTTCGTGGCTGGAAGCTGTGAAATGTTTGGTAATTCACATCAGCAACCTGTCACTTGTGAGTCCCGATGCGATCCCATAAACCCGTATGCTGCTGCAAAAGAATCGGCTTTTCGGTCCGTTCGAGACTATCGTGAACGACATGGCTTATTTGCATGCACGGGCATTCTCTTTAATCACGAAAGTCCTTTACGGCCAGAACACTTTGTAACACAGAAAATTATCGCCGGAGCCTGTTCCATTTCACGAGGCCTACAAAAAGATCTTCACTTAGGCGATCTCTCGAGCGAAAGAGATTGGGGATGGGCACCAGAATATGTTGTCGCGATGGAAAAAATGCTTTCCCGAGAGCAGCCTGAGGACTTTATTCTTGCGACAGGAAAGCACACATCGCTTCGTGTATTTGTTTCAAAAGCCTTTGAATCTGTCGGTCTTTCCTGGGAAGACTACGTTGTTCACGATAAGCAGTTTGTGCGATCACACGATAGCTATCATCCACACGCCTCAGTGAATGAAACAACTGATCGCCTTGTTTGGACAGCAACTGTTCAGATGCCCGAACTTGTACAACGTCTGATCAAGGCTCGCAAAAAGCTAGATGAAACCAACTACTCAGATTCCTGAGTTTCTTCACCCTTGCTTAAAACAGTTTTGTGTTCCAAAACTGTTTTGGGAGGAGAACTTTCCAGCCCACTGTACGCCTCACGACATATTCGATGCATAAGCGTGTTCGATTTGAGATACAACGGCAAACCATGCTCACGACCAATAATACGTCGTGCATCCACTGCTGAATATAAAATTTCCGGTGGCATCCATCTTCGCGGCATGCCTGTATACCCGAGCGCATCAACCTTTGTACGAGAATCAAGGAGATGGAAAAATCGGAGGGCATCATCCCGTGAATTGATGGTGAGTGAAACCTGATCTACGCAAGCAAGCGTTTCACGATATTTTCCACACGGTGCAAATGCGTCACATCGAACTGCGGGTGCTACAAAAATGAGTCGTGTGTCTCCCGGCCGGTACTGCCAAGGACTGACCGGCCTACCTTCTTTTTCTGCTGCAACAAGGTCCTCCAGAGCCTCAAGCGTAATGAGTGCACCAAAGCTGTATCCGATAAAGACGACAGGGCGCTCGGGGTCTATCTGGCCAAGAATCCATGCCAGATAGTGTCCTTCCGAAAAACATCGATGATATTTGGTCCGACCATCCTTCAACAAGCAGCCATTCTGCTGACTGGGCCATGAATAGATCATCAACTGAGTGCCCGCAGCATGAGATGTGAAAGAATTACAACGCCTCGCAAGACGTATACCCTGTTGTTTCGCCGAACAGGCGTCATAACGGTTGCCATGTAGGAAAATGACCAGAGGTCCTTTCCCGGAAAGCAAACTTCCAATGTCATCTGAAAGCCATCGACAATGTGCTGATTCATATCGCTGTACAGATGGATTCACTACGTCTGGAAGATGACAAATTCCCGGTAAATGCCTCGTACTAAAAACCCAGATTTCTGGTTCGCAGCACGCCTGATGTTCCTCTGATGACGCACGAACGGCCCCCGTACAACACAGCAGAAATCCGAAGACCAAAACAAGGCCGGACAATCTGCGTAATCGATACAAACTCGTTTTTCGTATGTGAGTCCCTGTCATTAGCCTTGAACCACAGACCAGTGAAATAATTTTTTTAAAACCACCTATTCACCGTAAAAAAGATGGTTTGTGAAACAATGCGGTTTCCGTAAACATTAACGATCACCATCAAACCTAGCACGGAAAAATTGGTGAGGAGAAAAAACCTTCCGTCACATCAAGAAAGCATGGGGTAGGGTTGCTCAGCAAGACTGATTGACTGTTTCTATCGCTCGATTGCAAACCAGTCACTCAGTACTCAGCGACTTTATTTTGATTCACCGGGAGGTTCTCCTATGACACGTCTTATCTGCCTGCTGACTGCGCTCGGCTGTTTGGTCGTTCTGCCAGGATGCAGTAGTTGCTTCGGGAACAGTTGCAAAAGGCCATCTTTTCTTGAGTTTCGGAATACGAGTCAAGGACTCTACCGGAACAACTGTAATGCACCATGTAATGCGCCATGCAATGCTCCTTGCGAGCCGTGCGGAACCGCTCCTAGTGGCTGTGAACCATGCGGAAGTCCTACGCCTTGTTGCGAGGGTGGAGTAGAGAGCGGCACGGTCATCGGCCCTACTCCTGTTGTGAGTGATCCAGGCACTTTTTCTTAATACCAAGCGCTTTTCAGCTCGATACGACGATGCACCGCTCTTGCCGGCCACGCATCGGGTCTTGCGACACAGTGGGTGTTCGCTCCCGATTCGAGCGGTCCATCGTCGTATCGAGCTGACTCTGGGATGGATTCTTCTCCGTCCACTCATTTTTGTGCTGCGTCGTAGTTATACTCATTGTCATGTTTGACAATCTTTCCAATTCGCTGACATCTGCCATAGGAACACTCCGAGGCAGAGGAAAACTTTCTGAATCGAATATGCGTGAGGGCCTCGGTGAGGTCCGAACAGCACTTCTCGAAGCTGACGTCGCGTACGATGTTGTTGAGGAATTCCTTGACCGTGTTTCTGCAGATGCCATAGGGGCAAAGGTTCTTGATGCCTTGGATCCTGCACAACAACTCATTGGCGTTGTGCACCGCGAACTTGTCAATCTCATGGGACCGGTCGACCATGAAATTCCTTTTCGTTCAGGCGATACCACAATCCTTATGTTGTGCGGTCTTCAAGGCTCTGGAAAAACCACAACGTGTGGAAAAATTGCGCGTCGCCTTCAGGAACAAGGAAAAGGCGTCATGCTCGTTGCTGCTGACTTGCAACGACCTGCAGCAATCGAGCAACTGTCGGTACTTGGTGAGCAGATCGGCATACCAGTACACACGCCTCAAGACCATTCCGACCCCGTTGCAGTCTGTAAAGCTGGTGTAAAAAAAGCAAAGAAGGATGGGATCGACGTTGTCATTCTTGATACAGCTGGCAGGCTGTCTATTGATGAAGAGTTAATGGCTGAGTTATCACGTATTGATAGAACAGTTTCGCCTGATCAGGTGTTCTTAGTCGTTGACGCTATGACTGGACAAGATGCTGTTTCAAGTGCAAAAGCGTTTAATGAAGCACTTGAAATTGACGGCGTCATCATGACGAAACTTGATGGTGACGCTCGGGGTGGCGCCGCGCTATCAGTAAAAAGTGTTACCGGTGTACCAATTAAATTCATGGGTACCGGTGAGGGAGTTGATGCCCTCGAAGAATTCCACCCGGACCGACTCGCCGGCCGAATTCTTGGTATGGGGGACGTTGTAAGCCTCGTTGAAGAAGCTCAGCGTAAATTTGACCAAGACGAGATGCAGCGACAGGAGGAACGCCTCAAGTCAGGTGAATTTACACTTGAAGACTTCAAAAAAATGATGCTGCAAACAAGGCGGCTTGGTCCACTCGGGAAAGTGATGGGGATGATTCCAGGAATGGGAGGGATGCAGGAGACATTGGCCGGCGCTGACCTTGAGAAAGACATCAATCGACTATTCGGAATTATTGATTCCATGACACCTGAAGAACGACGGAATCCATCACGTATTGTTGATCAGACACGACGCAGACGCATTGCAGCCGGAGCAGGCGTTCAGCCCCAAGAAGTCAACGATCTTGTAAAACAGTTCGATGGGATGGCCTCAATGATGAAAGGCATGGCGGGCCTGGGCATGAAAGATCGAATGCGGGAAGTGCAAAAAATGCAATCCGCAATGGGTGATCCGTCAGGCCGTCTTGGTCGACCGAAGGGCGATACTGGGAAGAGATTGACGGCAGAACAACGAAGAAAACTTAAAAAACAGCGTGAAAAAGAGGCCCGTCGTCGGAAACGAGGGGCTCGTGGCTGATCGCTTTGCTGCAGTAGAAGTGTCTTCAATCCTGCTGTGATTCGTGCCAGAACAAGAAAAATAGGCTGCCCACCTTTTTTACCACTCGTTGTGGTGTACCTTAGAAGGCCCGTCGCATCTGCGGCCGTTCACATCCTGTCATCACCAAATATTGGTGAAAGTATGTGAATCCAAGTACCGACCAATTCAGAATTTGGAGAATTGATACCGTGGCAGTGGTAATTCGTATGAAACGAATGGGACGAACACACCGTCCTTTTTACAGAATTTGTGCAACTGACCGCCGGACACCCCGGGATGGTCGAGTTATTGAAGAACTTGGCACATACGATCCGAGTGTGTCTGACACGAATGCCCGTTGTACACTTAAGTCTGCGAGGGTGGACTACTGGTTAAGCGTTGGAGCCCAGCCGAGTGATAAGGTGCGAGTCCTTATTAAGAAATTCGGGACTGAAGGCACCCACATAAAAGAAATGGAAGAAGCCCGCTCCAGATTATCCTTGCCACGGATTGTACCGGAAGCTGGTGAGCCAGTGGTAGCATCGGCTCCAGAAGAAGAAGCACCAGCAGCCGAAGCAGATGCAACACCTGAAGCTTCAAGCGAAGAAACTTCTTCTGAGAAGTCGGCTGATACAGATACAAAAGACGCTAACAGTGCCGAGCCAGCAACGGCTCCAACTGATGAGCCGGTATCCGCTGAAGCCTCTCCGGCTCCAACGGCTCCAGAGACGGAAGCAAAAACTGACGAGTCCAAAGAGTGAGACAAAAGCCAAACGTGCTATGCGGATCGACGTCGTTACGCTATTCCCTGAAATGTTTCGGGGCTTTCTTGATGGAAGTCTTTTAGGTGCTGCGCAAAAATCTGGTTTGCTCGACATCCGATTGAAAAATATTCGAGATTTTGCAACTGGTACCCATCGGCAAGTTGATGATCGTCCGTACGGTGGAGGTCCCGGCATGCTTCTCATGCCTGGACCAGTTGTTGACTGCGTTGAATCACTTTGTACTGAAAGTGATCCTGCTGAAACGAATGATCTCTCAAGTAGTATTGCGATGCTCACACCATCTGGACGACCACTCACTCAACAGGTTGTTGAAGAACTCGCTGAACGACGACGTCTCATTCTTCTCTGTGGACGGTATGAGGGATTTGATCAGCGCATCTGTGACACACTCAAGCCGGACCTGATTTCAGTTGGAAACTATGTCCTTTCAGGCGGTGAAGTAGCAGCTATGGTGATTATTGATGCTGTTGCTAGGCTAATACCGGGTGTCCTTGGTGACTCGCGAAGTGCTGTCGATGATTCGTTCTCGGGCACGGAGCGGCTCATTGAAGGTCCGCAATACACGCGTCCTCGCGAATATCGTGGCCTCCGTGTACCCGATGTCCTATTAACTGGTGACCATCAACGAATTGCTGATTGGCGTAAAGCCCAGGCAACTCATGCCACTCACGGGCAAACAAACAACCACACAGAAAAATAATTCACAACAACTCAATACATTTCCAGGAGATCCAAAAATGAGTCAGCAGATTCTCGATCATGTCGAGTCAAATAGCCTCAAAACAGAAATTGATAAATTTGAAATTGGTGACACAGTGGATGTCCATAATCGTATTCTTGAAGGCAATAAAGAGCGGACTCAGGTCTTCAATGGTGTCGTCATTGCCCGTAGTGGTGCCGGCAGCCGTGAGATGTTTACTGTTCGCCGAATTGTTTCGGGCGAGGGTGTGGAACGCAAATTCCCTGTTCATTCTCCAAAAATTGCAAAGATCGTTGTCAAGCGATCTGGTGTTACACGACGCGCGAAATTGTATTATTTGCGTGACCGTATCGGCAAAGCCGTACGTCTTCGTGAACGACGAACCGATGTTGCAAGCAAATAGTGACACTTGTGATCTAAAAATCGCAAAGAGGTCTTGAGTGGCCACTCGAAAAACTATTGGCCTACAAGGTGAGCATGAAGCTGCCCGTTACCTGCAACAACGGGGATACACAATAATAGCTCGCCGGGAACGCATTTTGCATGGTGATATCGATATCGTAGCTCTTGATAACCGTACGGTTGTGTTCGTCGAAGTACGTTCTAAAACGAGTACCGAACATGGTCATCCTGCTGAAACAATCGATACACGCAAGAAACAGCGTATTTGTACTTTAGCGAATGCCTATATAAAGCAGCATCGACTTGAAGATTATTCTTTTCGGCTCGATGTTGTTACTGTTCTTTTCTTAACTTCTGTGCCAGTTCAAAACCGCTGGCTCTTTTGGCGTTCCAGTCATTCGCCAATTATTGAGCATTTTCAGAATGCCTTCGACAGCGATACTTAGAACTTCTCTTCTGCAGGAAAAAGGTCACTTATCTCATCTGCTGTAGTGAACACTCGCAACCTGTCCCCGGGCACCGCTTGCGCAAGATTCTTGATAGCGGTTTCGACTTTTTGCTTGGACTTTCTACTAGGAACCCGACGAATCGCAACGCCTGCTATCTGGGTTTGACGCTGCTGGGCTACTTTTGCATAGACCTCAGGATCTCGCTCTCCAGAATCACCAACAAGAATAAACTTTCGATTTGGAAAGTGATCGAGTATTTCAATAATTACATCCTGCTTCGATTTTTTGGAAGAACGCATTCTCCCCAGTGGAGTTGAATCTTTGAGACGGAAAAGCTTCAGATGCATTGATCCGTCTGGCAGGCCTGCCGAATGAAAAAAATCATTGAGTGGTCTCGTGAGTTGCCAGGGACTCGCTGATACATAATGAAATGCTGCTCCAGACAATGACCATTGTTCATAAAGATCAACCATATCCGGAATTGGTACAAATTCTCGTAAGAGCGTATTTGCCAAGAGTTCTCGACGATCTGCAACATTTGTAAGTTTGACCGTATCGTCAATATCAGAAATCACTGAGATTCCACTCGTATCGACCAATTGAACGGAGCCCGTGATCGTCAGAGGCTTGGAGTCGACGTCTTCATCCACTGATTCAAAAAAAAGTTTTTGCCCGTACGGTGTTTCCACTGTGTTTGCGGACACCGTTTGTGCATCAAGATCAAACTTTGTGTCAAAGTGGCCATTACGTTTGGAGATGCCGACATCTATTTTTTTCCCCCCAAGTGTAATTCCAACAGGCTGACCTGATATTCGCTGAAGCAGAAATGCCTCTGAACGGGCCTTGAAAATTGGTGATCGAAGTTGACCTTCATCCAGTTTTAAAAGCCTCTTCACAACTGCGTAAGCCACCGTTCGCCGACGACTAGCCACTGGAAGTGGCCGAGTGACCATGCCGTGAATATTGACCCGCCAGACACCCGTGGTCTCGATCCACTGGGCATAGGTTGGGAAGAAAGTAATCATATTAGAATGAAACTGGGGGCCAACGAGAGACGGAATAGAGAGTGAAACCTTGCAATGGCCGCTCGGTGTATTCTAATACG
Source organism: Pirellulales bacterium (assembly GCA_016776925.1). GTDB lineage: Bacteria > Planctomycetota > Planctomycetia > Pirellulales > UBA1268 > UBA1268. The sequence continues at coordinate 13,039 of JADHSL010000029.1, forward strand.
TTTTCAGCCGCGGCTACACAGCCTCGGCTAAATGGTACGGAAAATAACGAACATTCCAAAAGATACAGTGGAGACTAGTTAATGGGAGTAAAGAAGTCGGGTAAGGGGCGCCGAAAACTCGGGCAAAAGAAACGACGCATGCGGGCGAAAATTCGTCATCGTAAGGGATAATAATAACGGCAAGAGAAATCTTGCTGGCTCCAGCAAAATTTATTCTCACTTTTCTTGCCCCGTCCGTGGTGTGGTGTAGTGTTGCTAGGCTTCTCAGAAATGCTGAGGGCTAGTCTGTCCACAATACTGGCGGTCCTCGTAGGTCCGCCTTGCCACAGGGAGTAAGGATCAATGTCAAGGACGCCGTGGATCTATCGAGCCATCGCGTGCGTGTCAGTTATGCTGACCGCCGCAGGGCTTACTGGCTGCAAAAGCCTTCAAGAACGTTATATAAAATTTGAAGTCTGGAAGTACGAACGATGCTTTGGGCATCTGCCACCGGGCTTCACGCCAAACGGTGCAATTCCGCCTCAAGTTGCTGCACCAGCTGCGATGCGACCATGCAGTGCACCTGGATGCCAACCGTGTGCACCAGTCAATACATGCAACAACTGTGGCAATGGTATCCCACTCGCTGGAAGTAGCATGGTCCCCGGAACCGTTGGTTCACCACAGACCATACGAGCTAGTAAGCCGGTTGTTATTTCCGATGAAGTTGTCTTGCCTTAGGAAAAAGAACTGTCTGCAGACCCTCAACATTATTCCGTGTTGATGGAAGCAGGCACGAATCTCCTAAGCCAAGGTCTCTGATTCTGCGGGAAATTTTTTGGACTCAACATCTTGTCGCCATGAAGTTACGGCATCCAAAATTGTCCCCTTCGTATCAGCATAAGACCTGACAAACCGAGGGATACGATCAATAGAGAGACCAATTAAGTCGTGCAGGACAAGAACCTGACCGTCACAGTCAAGGCCTGCTCCAATCCCGATCGTTGGTATTTCTATTGCAGCTGTTATCTCTGCTGCTAGCTTTGAAGGCACGCATTCGAGCACAACGCCACACGCGCCTGCTGCTGCTGCTGCTGTCGCATCCGCGAGAAGTTGTTCTCTGTCTCTTTGAATTCGATATCCGCCGAGTTGATGCACCGCCTGGGGACGAAGTCCTACATGGGCCATCACCGGAATTCCAGCCTCAACGATTCCGGCGATGACATCTTGTTGGCCTGATGTTCCTTCAAGCTTAATTGCTTGACACCCTGTTTCCTGCAGAATTCTAGCTGCAGATTCAATTGCTTTCCCAACGCCCAAATGCTGTAAGGGAAATGGGAGATCAACAAATACAATCGCGCGTTGAACTGCACGAGAAACAATTTCTCCGTGATAAATCATCTGTTCAATTGTGGCCGAAAGTGTTGTCTCTCGACCAGCTACCACCATCGCGAGACTATCACCGACGAGCACACAGTCGACACCAGCGGAATCAGCAAGGCTACCCGACCACCAGTCATAGGCCGTAACCATACTTATTGGTCGACCACTCTGCTTAGCACGTGCTAAGTCACGAATCGTAAGGGAACGAGATTCGTTATCTTGGTCTTGCATGACGTTAATGATCCAAAAAGTGTTTCGGGGTGTTCTATTTCCACTGAACTAATTCTTTGCCTGATTCAATTTATTACTTATCAAATATCACTTAAAAAATCATCGATGTCGTCGTCTGATAAACTCCCTGAAGATTCTTGAGAAGACTTCTTGTCATTTAGAAAATCATCGTCGTCAGCATTCAATTCTTCGTCTGCTTCCAAAAAGAGATCATCATCGAGAGATTCCGCTTCAAGTGGCTTCTCCTTACTCGGACGTGAACCTGACTCAGTAAATGCTTCAACTGTTTCTCCTTCTGGTTCTGCTTCAAGGAAGTCAATTGCTTCCTCAAATGAGTCCTCTACTGCGTGCGTAGCAAGACCGTCATTTGGTGCACTATAATTGACTCGGAAAGCGAGGTCACCCAATTGAATCACACTACCAGAACGGACCGGAACCTTTGTTTTACTAGGCAGCATCGTACCTTTCACCATCGTTCCATTTGTTGAACCGAGGTCACGGATAAAGACAGATCCTTTCGACTCAAGGAGTTCGCAATGACGACGACTAATTTGTCCATGAGGAATTCGAAATGATGCCTGTTGCCCTCGACCGATAACAACCGGTAGATCCACATCGTACGTACGAGGCTTTTTCCCTCCAGACTTTGCTGTTTTAAACACCAGTTGCAACTTCATTTGGCAATCCGAGATGGGGCCCATACAGGATCAGAACCTGACAGGATACTTAAGGTTTCGATGTCTGCTGGGTTTCAATGGTAGCGACAACTGCGGCAGTTTCCCGCCATAGGTGCCAAAACACTTCAATTATCCATTCTGAGTCCAATTTTCCAAATGCCCCACCTGAGTTCCCAGTTTCGGCAGAAATCACGCCAAGAACGCGGGGTATGACCTTGCGAAAGGGGCTCAATACCCTATAATCACGGGGTTTTCAGGAGTTAGTGGCTGCCAGGCATGCCGACTACTTTCGAAAAGAACAGCATGCGGGTGTAGCTCAGTTGGTAGAGCACCACGTTGCCAACGTGGTTGTCGTGGGTTCGAATCCCATCACCCGCTCTCCTCTGTGGAATGGTTGCCATGACAAATGGGCTCCAAACCGCTCATTGGGGTTGTACCCCGCGTTATTACCAACACCAACCTTTATCTCTCACACTTTTCACAGGACAACGATGTCAGACGATTCAACCGCCCTTGCCGAGCCACAGCTACTCAAAATTGATGTGACTGTAGAAGAAACTTCCACATGCCAGAGAAAAGTGAAAGTTTCTGTTCCTCGAGAAGAAATTGACCGGTATTACGAAGAGGCTGTCGGCGATCTCATGCCAACAGCCCTTTTGCCTGGCTTCCGTCCCGGAAGAGCGCCACGCAAACTTGTGGGCAGCAAGTTCAAAACAGAATTGAACGATCAGATTCGGTCCAAGCTTCTGAATGAGGCGCTCGAACGTGTTAATGAACAGGAGCATCTAGCACCAATCAGTGAGCCTGACCTTGATGTTGCTGCTGTCATTCTGCCAGATGATGGACCAATGACCTTCGAATTTTCCATCGAAGTTCGCCCAGAATTTGAGATGCCGGAGTGGAAGGGACTCTCTATTAAGAGACCAAACCGAGAAATTTCTGATACAGACGTAGAAGAAGCTGTGAACAATCTCCTGCGAGAGCGAGGCCGACTTGTTCCAGCAAAAGGGTCTCCCAAACCAGGGGACCTCATGGTCGCAAATCTCAAATGCACTGATGACGATGGCAAGGTGCTCTCTCATGCCGAAGAAATGGAAATCGTTGTCCGCCCAAAACTTTCTCTTGCCGATGCAGAACTTGATGGTTTCGACAAACTTGTTTCTCAATTGAAGCCCGGCGAAAGTGTGACATCAGAAATATCGATTTCCGAGGAGGCTGCTGTTGAAAATCTTCGCGGAAAAACAGTCACATTGGAAATCGAACTTCTTGATGTCAAACGATTTGAAATGCCTGAAATAACTCCTTCTCTGCTTACAGAGTTAGGTGATTTTGAGTCAGCCGATGATCTCAGTGAGGCCGTACGGAAGCAGCTTCACAACCAACTTGAATGGCATCAAAGAAAACAGGTTCGGCAACAGGTCTCAGCGTCGCTAACAGCTTCGGCGAGCTGGGAACTTCCTCCTGACTTATTACGTCGCCAGAGCCAGCGAGAACTTGAACGGTCAATTCTAGAGCTTCGTCGAAGTGGTTTCGATGATGACTCGATCCGTCGGTACGTCAATGAGTTGCGTCAGTCTGTAATGGCAAGTACAGCACGCTCGTTGAAAGAACACTTTATTTTGGAAAAAATTGCAGAGGCTGAGAGTGTCTCTGACTCTGCTGCCGACTATGAAGCAGAAATTAAAGCTATCGCTGCTCAATCAGGCGAATCGCCGCGGCGTGTTCGTGCTAGCCTTGAGCGAAAAGGCCTTATGGATGTGCTTCGAAATCAAATTATTGAACGAAAAACTATTGATCTGGTTACTTCACAAGCCAAATTTGAAGACATGCCTTTTGAATTTCCGAAACCGGACGCTGAGGCTATTGACCACGCCGTCTGCGGTGTTGCTGCCGGCGAAGATGAAATTCCGACCACACCACTTTCGCATGAAGATTCATCTTCATAGTTTTTTCAGTTATTCTTTTTGATTCATTCATACGCACTTCTGAAAGTTGCTCATGCCTGCTCAAAGGTTTCCATTACCATCGTCAAACGCTCCAATTGATCCAAGCGCTGCCAGTGCTTACAGAGACTACCAGCGGCAGCGACAGATGACTCTTGGTGATCTTCTGTTGGAAAACAGAATCATTCTTTTACAGGGCGAGATCTATGATGGAAATGCAAATGAGCTTGTCATGAAATTACTCTATCTTCAGAGTGAAAATCGTCGAAAAGACATTCATTTTTATATCAACTCGCCTGGCGGTAGTGTCACTGCGACAATGGCGATTTATGACACGATGCAGATTCTCTCGTGCCCAGTAGCCACTTACTGCGTTGGTCTCGCTGCCAGTGGTGGTGCCGTGTTGCTCGCTGGAGGTGCCGCCGGCAAGCGATTTTCTCTGCCTCATGCCAAAGTGATGATCCATCAGCCGTATGGACAAGTTGGTGGGCAGGTAAGTGATATCGAAATCCAGGCTGATGAAATTATTAAAACCCGTGCCGTTTTAAATGAAATTCTTGCATCTCATACGGGTCAACCAATTGATCGCATCGCTCAAGACACAGACCGAGATAGGTATCTCACGGCGACGGAGTCCAAAGAATATGGTCTCGTCGATGACATTCTCACCAAACCCCCTGGAGAAGAAGACAAAGACGTTGACTAGTCATCTTTTCTACCCTTCATCTTCTTCCTGAATAACCGGAATTATTTAAATGCCCCTGATCCCTTATGTTGTTGAAAAAAGTGGCCGCGAAGAGCGGGCAATGGACATTTACAGCCGGCTGCTTAAGGACCGTATCATTTTCCTTGGCTCTCAGGTGAATGATGAAATGGCGAATGCCATTGTCGCGCAGATGCTCTTTCTTCAGACTGATGATCCGAAGAGCGATATCCATCTCTATATCAATTCACCAGGAGGAAGCGTTACGGCAGGGCTAGCAATTTACGACACAATGCAATTTGTGAGTTGTGATGTTGCAACGTATTGCATAGGACAAGCTGCATCCATGGGTGCTTTGCTTTTGACTGCTGGAACGGCCGGGAAACGGCGTGCTCTCCCAAATGCTCGAATCATGATTCATCAACCACTCGCTGGCATGGAAGGGACCGCAGAAGAAATCATGATTCATGCCAATGAATTTCGAAATATCAAAAGTAAATTGAATAAAATTTTGCTGAAACATACTGGTCAGCCTCTTGAAAAAATTGAAGAGGATACTGATCGTGATCGATTTATGTCAGCAGACGAAGCATGTGAATATCATCTTATTGATGAGGTGATAGAGCAAATTCCCACGGGCTAAGAGTCTTTCACGGTGCGTGAGGCGCAAGGAGGCGCGTCATGAAAAAAACTTTTTCTCAATCGGTGACGCCAAGTCTCTATTCGGTGTCACTAGCAATGTGTCTTACAGTATTGATTTGTGGTTGTAAAAGTGATGTTCATCATCAACTTCTAGAGCGTGAATTGCGGCTCCAAGAAGATCAAATTTATTGCCTCCAAGACAAGTTGCAGACACAGTACTATGAACTCGACACGTTGACGGATGAGAATGCATCACTTCGTAAGCAGCTCGGAATCATTGATGACTCTTCGTCGAACACCAAGATGCCGTCTCGGGCACCTGCTCAACCGCTCCTTGTGCCTCCACAAGTCGATGTACCAAGCTTTGATGGAAGTGGAGGCAGCTCAAACGATAATGGTCCAGTCTTCGGTGCAGATCCTTCATCCGCATCAGGGAGTCAAAAGAGCTCAAACAGTCTTCCGAATCCAAGTGGAGATATGGCGCCTCCTACCCTGGAAGGCGTTCCGCCGCTGCCGCAGGATTCGGGTAAGCGAGGTGCATCTCGACCAATTCGCCAACTTTCCTTTGCTGAAAGCATTGGTCACCAATCGGATCTCACGCACCTCGTCATCAATCATGAAAAAACGGTGTGCTATGACGCCGACGGTGATGGGTTTCCCGAAGGCGTAACGCTTGTCGTTGAACCACGTGATGCTGATGAACGTCTCGTCACAACTGCCGGTGACATTTACGTCGCTGCATACGAACCAACAGCAACGGCACAACAAGCTGATTTAGGGCGTCAGTTTGCTGAATGGACCATTCCTGCAGCTAAAGCTCATCAGCACTTTAGGCGTACATCTAGAGCCCGTGGGCTTCATTTCGTACTGCCATGGCCAACCACAGCACCAGCAACAACTCCTATTCGAATCGCAGTACAGCTGACTCAATTTGATGGCTCAACAATTGAAACAGAGGCTATTGCCAAACTTGATTCTACTTCTGAAAAAAACCAATAAAAACGGCCGGCCTCTTTAAAAGAAAGGCCGGCCGCTATTCAAATAATTTCTTAACGAGGCTCGTTACTCAAAGCCCTTTTGATTCCAAGAAATTCAATAAGTCAGCAACACGGTTCGAATAACCCCATTCGTTGTCATACCAGCTTACGACCTTCACAAGATTTCCAAGGCCGATGGTGTCAACAGCGGAGAAAATTGAGCTATGAGGATCTCCTCGTAGATCAGTTGAAACCAACTGCTGTTCAGAATACCTCAGAATTCCCTTTAATGGACCTTCCGCAGCTGTCTTCATAGCAGCATTAATTTCTTCTGGGGATGCCTCCTTGCCTAACGTCGCTGTGAAGTCGACAACACTCACAGTTGGAACGGGCACCCGAAATGCCATGCCGGTGAACTTGCCTTGTAGTTCAGGTATGACGAGACCAACTGCCTTCGCAGCACCTGTTCCTGCTGGCACAATATTCAACGCAGCAGCTCGTGCATCACGCAAGTTACCAGCAGCTGTATCGACTGTTTTCTGAGAGTTTGTATAGGCGTGGACCGTCGTGAGCAAACCCCGATCAATACCAAACTTCTCATGAAGAATCTTTGCAACGGGAGCTAGCCCATTTGTAGTACAGGAAGCATTCGATATGACATGATGCTTTGATGGGTCATACATGTCATCATTGACACCGAGAACAATCGTAAGATCTTCATTTTTTGCGGGAGCGGAAATCACAACCTTTTTTACACTGTCTCGCTTGTGGGCGACCGCTTTGGTTGCGTCAGTGAAAAAACCAGTACTTTCAACAACGATATCGACATTCTCTGATCCCCATGGAATCGATCCCGGATCACGCTCCGCAAAGACCTTAATGGTTCTGCCATCAACAACGAGATCATTGCCATCAGTTGCTACGGTCCCCTTGAATGGACCGTAGTTCGAATCTAGTTCGAGAAGATGAGCATTCGTCTTGGCGTCTGTCAGATCATTGAGGGCAACGACCTGCACCTCACCATCAAGGCCGAATTTTTCATATATCGCTCGGAATGTCAGACGTCCGATACGACCAAAACCATTAATGCCAACACGAATGGACACAGCAAAACTCCTATAACGAGTCGTCAGATCGGCAGTTGTCAGAGTGCCTTCGGGCACAGCCACCGTAAAGTTTCTCCGGCAGGACTATACACGCGCACCAACTCCTTCTCAATCACCCACAGGTTTTGACGGGTCACTACACCAATCAAAAGTCTTTGCCGTCAAATTTTTGAGAAATTGCGGCAGTCGTCTATCCTCATCTGACCAGTGAGTTTGTCAAAAAACGGGCTTTTCTCCATAGAGAGCCGGCCACGAAAAACTCCTTTTGACACCACCTCGTGTTCCAGCGATTCTTTGACCATGAAACAATCACTTCCAAATACCCAAAGCTCAGTTGAAAAGTCCGCTGTTCTTGAACTCCATGATGTGAAAAAATCTTTTTCTGTTCCGGGCGGTGACCCTCTCCTGATTCTTGACATACCCTTTTTTCAGATCGCTGCAGGTGAGCTTGTTGCACTTGAAGGCCAAAGTGGTTCTGGCAAGTCAACACTTTTAAATGTCGTTTCTGGCATTATGCGTCCCGACAGTGGCCAGGTCCTGATAGGTGGTCTGAATATCGTCAAACTAGCTGAGCCACAGCGAGATCGACTACGAGCTGATCGAATCGGTCTTGTATTTCAACAATTCAACTTACTTCCAGGATTTACTGCTCTTGAGAACGTTCTTGTTGCAATGAGCTTTGGATCACAAGTGTCAAGTAAGGAAAGGGCTGAGTCCCTCCTTGAAGCAGTTGGTCTGGTGGACCGTTTCCATCATAAGCCAGCAGCCATGAGTATCGGCCAACAACAACGGGTTGCAGTCGCCCGCGCGCTTGCCAATCGCCCACGAGTTCTTCTTGCTGATGAGCCAACCGCAAGTATCGATCCCTCACATCAACAACAGGTTATTGATCTCCTACAGACGACATGCCGTGAAGAAGAAGTCGCTCTCTTGGTTGTCACACATGCCCCCGAGGTGGCAGAGCAGTTTCCTGTACGCCATCGCTTGGAAGATTTTAATCGGGCTGCGGCAGTTCATCCAACAACAAGTGGAGTGTATTGATGAGTTTGCTTGGCATTGCATGGAGAAATATTAAGCAGCGGGCATTTACAAGTGGCCTCACCGCATTATCGATGTCTCTTGGTGTTGCGCTCGTCGTGGCAACCTTGATTACAGGTGGTGTTGTAAAGCAAGCCTTCGAGTCTGGTGCAGGTCTAGGGTACAATATGATCATTGGGGCAAAAGGAAGCCCATTACAACTTGTGCTCAATAGTGTTTATTTTATCAGTAAGCCGATCGAGAACATTTCGTGGGCTACATATACAGAATTTTTGCCCGCTCATGAACGTCCCGATGGGAACGATGGAACATGGGCAGCGAGTACTCAGACTGCTGTTCCCATCTGTATGGGTGATTACTTTCGTGGTCACCGAGTAGTTGGTACAAATTCCACTTATTTTGATCGACTCACTCGCGGTAATGGCCAACCTTTTGAGTTCTCTTCAGGGACAAACTTTCAGGACGAGGATCTCTACAGTGCTGTGTTAGGAAGCCAGGTCGCACTGACGCTGAACCTACAAGTTGGTGATACAATTGCACCGACGCATGGTGCTGATGATGGCAAAGTCCATGATCCGTTTCAGATCACTGGAATTCTATCCAGAACTGACACACCCATTGATCGTGGTGTTTTTGTCAACATGGAAGGCTTTTATCTTCAAGACGGACACGCCAAGCCAATTGATTTGATTGAAGTCAATGAGCAAGTCGAACCTGATCATGACGACTTACCCGGTAAAGGACTTCTTCCATTCAATCAACGAGAGGTGACCGCCATCTTGCTTGAGACAGCTGCTTTTCCTGGTCTCCCGGCAGAACTTACAGCAATGGGACTCCGAAATGCGATTAACGAAGGTCGCGAGGCACAGGCTGCTCTTCCAATTGCTGAGATTCGTGTGCTCCTTGATCTTTTTGTCACACCTCTGGAGTTACTGCTGCTGTTAGTCACCACTCTTGTCGTCATTGTTTCTGCAATTGGTATCCTCGTGAGTATGGTGGGTTCATCTCTTGAACGGAGCCGGGACGTGGCCATCATGAGGGCGCTGGGGGCTCGTCGCAGCGTTGTTCTTGCAACAGTACTCATTGAAGCTATTCTCCTTGCTGTTGGAGGAGGAGTCATTGGCCTGCTCCTCGGACATGGTACGGTCGGACTCATTGGCCCATGGATAGCAACAAATGCCGGTGTCACGGCCGGATTTTTATCGTATACGACAGCTGAACTACTCCTTGTACCTTTCCTAATCGTTCTTGCGATTTTGGCTGCATTATTACCAGCCGTAGCTGCCTATCGCACCGACGTCGCCCGATGGCTCGGTTAAGGCAAAAAATGTAGAAAAGCGAGTATTCTGCTCTCCTTGATTCGGCATAACGGCGTGTCTTATATACTACGGTCATGCAAATTCCGGTCCTCTCTTCCGCTCGAATATCTATCCTGATGCTTGCCATCAGTGCATTGTTTCTTGTGGCGATAGAACAATCTCTTGGCTGTCCTTTTTGTGCCGCAGTCGGCTTAACTTTTTCTCAGGAGATTAAGCAAAGCGAAGCTGCTGTCATCGCGCGACTCGTTGAGCCACCTCCCGCATCTGCTCTGGGACCCAATGCTGAGGGTCCGTTACCGCAGGCAAAATTCGAAGTGGTCGATGTCCTCAAAGGAGAAGACCTTCTGCGGTCAACTAATTTGCTTGATGCGAACACTTTGATTGATGCAATCATGCTCGAGGCAACCGCCCCTGGGAATCTGTATCTGATTATGGGAATTGAGCCGCCTGAATTCATTTGGTCGAATCCAATTGCCATCAACCAACGCGCTGTTACGTATCTTAAGAAGCTTGAGCAACTCCCTGAATCTGGTCCAGATCGTCTTGCATTTTTTCAACAATATCTCGAAGACAAGGATGATGTGTTGGCTCGAGACGCGTATGATGAATTTGCAATTGCACCATACGACGATGTGCGTGGCCTTGAAAATAGAATGGATCCGACTGCACTGCTCCAATGGATAAAAACGCCACGCATTCCGTCGAACAGGCGTCGTTTATACGCCACGATGTTAGGTATATGTGGAACACCAGCTTATGCAGCTGAAATAGAGAAAATTCTTCTTGGTGAAGACCTTGGTGACGACTCATCTGATCTTCGGAGTGGTTTAGATGCGTTGATTGCCTGCTATGTTGTGCTCGTTGGTCCAACGGGTCTTGATCTCATTGATAAACTCTTTCTTGATCGTAGTTCTCGGGACATTCCATTCACAGAAACCTATGCCGCCGTTATGGCGCTGCGTTTCCTTGGTGAAGAATCAGAAACAATTCCACGTGAACGTGTTCTTGAATCCTTACGTTTGTTGCTCAATGAACCAAAACTTGCAGACCTTGTCATTGCTGATCTCGCCCGCTGGCAAGATTGGTCTGTGATAGCAAAGTTGACGACTATCTACGTTAACGCAACACCCGAAAACATTTTTGTGCGTGAGCCCATCGTGAACTATATGAAAGCTTGCCCGCTTCCTGAGGCAGCACGTGCTTTGGTAAAACTTCGTGAAATAGATCCTGAAGCTGTTCGTAGAGCGGCTACGTTAGCGGGCCTTGCTGGTCTCACGACAACCACTGAAGAAGACCTCCCTACAGAGCAACCATCTGCCACGCCAGTACGCCTTGCTGATGTCGTTGCAGATGACGTCACTACAGATCGCTCAATGGTGGTTAGCACGGGCTCACAGCCCGCAGCAGAAGGGTCCCAGCCTGGTGACGGTCCGATTCTTCGGCCTACGAACGTGCCATCAACAAAATCCTCACTACGGTGGATTTTTTGGCTCGTGCTTGTTGTAATTGTAGCTTTTCTATCTCGCTATCTTCTTCATTCAGGAAAACGGGACACGGCTGGTTAGACAAATCCAGTCGAGGTACGGCAGTCATGAAAAAAGGACTTTTTGATACTCCTGCAAAAGCTACAAAACGTGGTTCTGAAAACAACGAGGATCATGCCTACAAAGCGTTGGCTGGAACATCCATTGCCGCTGCTACACTCGCCTTCCTGTCACCACTCGCTTTTATTGACTGGTGGTTGCTTGCAGTACCTACGGTTGGTTTTTGTCTAGGCCTCGTAGCCTTACGAGACATTATCAAACGTCCAGATATTTTCACTGGTAAGCGGCTCGCCACAACAGCTACTATCTTTTCATTGGTTTGCCTTGTTGGTGGAACCATATATTTATCATGGGTATATGCCGCTGAACTACCTGAAGGGTTCGAGAGAGTTCATTACGGCATATTGCAACCCGCTGAGGGTTCGCCAGCGTCATCAATACCTGACTCCGCACGCGCTTTAAATGGCCATAACGTGTTGATCAAAGGCTATATGTATCCTGGGAAAAAACAGTTTGGTATTCGTCAATTTTTACTTGTACGGGATCAAGGAGATTGCTGCTTTGGGGGTAATCCAAAAATTACTGATCGTGTTCTTGTCCATCTTCAAGATGAAAAGGGTATGTCATTTAGCTCTCGTCAGAAAAAACTTGCTGGCACATTCACCGTTCGTCCAACCTTTGGACAAGATGGTATTGAGGGCGGGGTCATTTATCATCTTGAGGAGGCATTTCCTCGCTAAACTCGTAGTCACTTTCCTTGCCCTCACACTGTTTTCAGGTTGTGGTCAAGATACGAAAGCACCGCTCTCTTTGGATAAAAGAGAGCTCCCAAAGAGTCCAGAAACTCAGTCACAACAAAGACTGAGAATCAATCAAAACGTCATTCGTGAAATATCCTTTGACGACATTGTCTTCGACATGGCAGAGGATACGACTTTTTCCCGGGATTTATTACCAGAGCGTGTCACCTCTTTGGTGGGGCAGCATATTCGGATTCGTGGTTATATTCTTCCGAGTTTCCAACAGACTGGCTTAACCCAGTTTGTCTTGGTTCGAGACAATATGGAATGCTGTTTTGGACCTGGCGCAGCGTTATACGATTGCATCGTTGTCAAAATGCTCCCTGGCAGAACAGCAGAGTTTTCTATTCGTCCTGTGGCTGTTACCGGGACCTTCGGTATAAAGGAGTTAAAAGGCCCCGATGGAAACCACCTTGCCGTCTACTCGCTCACCGGAGAATCTGTTCGATGATCGGCCTTCAGAATGTCGTGTTGTCGATCATGAGAGTGCTTTCGGACAGTGTACTTCGTAGTACATCTTCGACTCTCTTCTTGCTCACTTCTCTCACTTCGATAAGCTCAGCATGTCCATTTTGCGGCCCTGTTGAAACACCACTCTCATATAGTATCGCCCGATCGAGTGACCTTGCTATTGGTGAATCTCTGACAGAGGCAGTTGCTAATAGACAAGGCCAACGACGACAGTCCTTTTCTCTTCTTTCTAGAATACGTCTCACATCTTCAGGAAAAAAAACACTTTCCATAGAGCCTCCAGTACCCACTGTAGAAGCTGCTGTTGAAACTTCTTTTTCTGGAACTGCTCTACTTTTTAATCTTCCTGCTGTTGGTTGGACAGCACGTGCTGCCGATGAAATGCTTCTTGGCTACGTCCTCCAAGCACCTCTATTCAAGCAGAAGATTTTTAAGAAAAAAAATCGCCTGGAGTGGTTTGCACAATGGCTCGATCATCCCAATTCTGCTATTTCGACAGATGCCTATGCTGAATTTGCTCTTGCTCCTTTTCAGGAAGTTCGAGACTCGGCTCATGCATTTTCTCCGGAAGGTGTTATCGATCACCTGAATGATCTATCACTTCAACCGCAAAGACGTGGGTTCTATGGAATAGTGGCTGGCGTACTGGCTCATGGCTCCTCCAAAGAAGATCAATCAGCATGTACAAAGGCACTTCTTCGTGCAATTACCGAACAACAATCAAATGATTTTCAGGTCGGCCTTGATGGCATTATCGCGGGACTATTTATTGCTTTAGGAGAACGGGCTTTACCAATTTTAGAACGTCAGGGTCTCTTTGAGGATGAGGCGAGCCCTGTCAATCAGCGACATCTGCTTCAAGCATTACGCTTTTGCTGGGAATATCCATCTGACACTATTCCTCGAACAGAAGTCACTGTAATCACTCGTAGAGTCCTCACCGTCCCGCACCTTACACGTGAAGTGATTGTTGACTTATCACGGTATCAGGATTGGAACTCCCGTAACCAGATCGTTGCGATGTGGGATACTCTTGGTGCTGATGATCCACTTATTCGGCCAGCTATTGTTGGATATCTCTTGGCGTGTCCAACAGAAAAAAGTGCTTCCCTGTTGGCACAACTCAGAGATAAAAATATGGAGCTATTCGACAAGGCTCGACAAGCGGCGGCTATACCCTTTCCTGCTGCTGCTCCCTAGTGCTTCTTCAATGGTACGTCGAACGATTAAATATCGTGAGCTAAGTTGTGGGGTATACGTTGACAAAGAGTAGAACAACAGTGGTGCCCATCCAGTTTTTATTGCAGTTGCGTCTCAGCAGCTGAGTCTGGGTTTTCAACAGCTGCTGCTGCTGGAGTCACTGGCTCTTGCCAACCGGTGGTGACAATGTCCGCATCCCTCCGTTGCAACCCTTTTGTATCTTCTGCATTAGAAACTGAATCGATTGCGGACTTCTTTGTTTGCTGGAATGACGACGATAGATTGATCTCCTCACCAGGAAAGCCATATGCTGCGGCTGGGAAACTTGGTGTATCGTTTGGTATTGGTGTTGGGAGTTCTTCAGCATTGAAATCTCGAGGCAATGTCGCTGGCAATTCGCGAGTCGCTGGATCGCGTGGGGGCATCTGCTGAGCATTCGCCGCTGCACCAACTGCATCAAATTGTTGTGTTATCGGACCACGACTGAATACTCCAGGACGAGAATGGCCGTAATCTAGATAGAGACTGGCATCTCGCTGACGGGCTCTTCTATGGGCGTCAAAATATGCCTTGCCTGGCCATGGTCCTTCTGAAAGAAAGACGCCGTTATATTCAAGCAATGATCCCTTACGGAAATGGAACTGTGCAATGGATCTGTTGTAATCAACAAGTGATCGGAAATAGGCACTTTCTGCTTGAGCTCTTCTTCGTTGGGCGTCGAGCAACTGATCGAATGTTGTTGTACCGGCATCATAAGCAGCCTGGACCGCTTCAACCTGTCGCTCAGCTGCTACACGTCGATTAAAGTTTGTCTGTGCAAGAGCAAAGTTGGTGTCAATATTTCGGATTGCTTCAACCAGTGCATGTGAGACTTCAAGCTCCTCATCTTGAAGTTGAGCACGGGTCTTTGCCAACTGGAGTTGGTGATGCCGCACAGTTGCCAGTTCACGACGAAAACCGAGTGGCATCAAAAACTGGGCACCTGCCTGCCATTCTTGAAATTCTCCATGAAAAAGTGTGGCATAGGCATTTGTTCCCTCGAGGGGATCTGCTCCGTTTGCACCGTACGCATTGTTACCACCAAGTAAATCATTACCCATGCCCAGAAATCGCCATCTTCCAACCAGATCAAGGCGAGGCAGGATAAGATTCTTGGCTGCGGTCAGCTCAAGTTCTCGCTGCTTGATTCGCCATTTTTGGCGACGGAGTTCAGCTGAGCGAGAAAGTGCTTCGACAAGAGATTGCTGCCAATCAAATGTAACTCTCGCAGTTGTTGGCTCATCAGCTGGTCGTATCAGTCGGCCATCTGAGGACGATATTCCCATCATATATCGCAGCCTGTTCTCAGCACTGAATACCGAATTGAGCGCCTGCTCAACTTCACTGCGAAAGAAGAAGTATTGTTCTCGAGCCTGCGCTTCTTTATCTGCTTCACCACCACGTGATTGTTCAACATAAAGAGCATGCACTCGACGCCATGCTTCAAGTGCACTATCACGACCAATTT
>JADHSL010000030.1 GCA_016776925.1 Pirellulales bacterium
TAAAACGCACCGGTCCTTTTCTTGCTGATGGGATGAGGAATTGTTGGGCTGATCAAGACTCAATCAGTATCTGGACACGAACAACACAGTTCCCAGAGATGAATTCTACAGGTCAGAAGTTTCGTGCTCTCTCAACAAACCAGGCGAGGGTTTTGGAAGAAACAAAAGATGCAGCGAAATATCTCTCGGCTCAGTTGCCTCCGGGAAATTCGTTAGGAGACATGATAGGAGCGTGCCCGGGCGCAGCCGGTGAAGTTCGTCTTATCTATTCCCCTGAAAAGCGGTTTAAAGCAAAGAAGGAAATGACCCAGTGGAAGAAAACAACTGCAGAAGAAGACTTCACAGCGCAGTGGCACCTTGAAGGTCTTTCGCCGGGTACTCGCTACGTAGCAGTGCTGGAAGTACGGAAGCCTGACAGTCAGGAGACAACGGCAATTCTTCGCGGTGGTTTTGAAACAGCGTCAGCAAAAAATGCAAGAACAAACCTCACCTTCTGCATGACTACCTGTCATGACTTTATTCGGTCTGATAATGGTGTGCAGGGGCATAAGATTTATCCAGCAATGGAGGAAATCAATCCCTCGTTTCTTGTTCATGCTGGAGACATTGAGTATTACGACAAGCCTGAACCATGGGCCCTTACTGTCGAGTTGATGCGATTCAAGTGGGGCCGGATCTTTGCATTGCCTGATAATCGCAGTTTCTATAAAGGACACACGACATATTTTCTAAAGGACGACCACGATACGCTCAAAAACGATTGCTGGCCGGGTCAGCAATATGGATCAGTTACGTTCGAGGAAGGGGTGCGTCTGTTTAATGAAGAACAGTTTCCTTCGCGGAGTCCTCGCTATCAGACTGTTCAGTGGGGGAAAGACCTGCAGGTCTGGTTTCTGGAGGGGCGCGATTTTCGGAGTCCGAATACCATGGTCGATGGACCTGAGAAAACAATTCTTGGAGCACAACAAAAATCGTGGCTCTTTCAAACACTTGATGCGTCAACTGCAACCTTCAAACTTGTCTTCAGCCCAACCCCAATTGTGGGTCCGGATCGAAGTGGAAAAAAAGACAATCACGCCAATACGATTTTTGCCCATGAGGGTGAGCAGTTGCGGCGAAAGTTTTCAGCTGTTGATGGCGTCATTGTTTTATGCGGCGATCGGCACTGGCAGTACGCGTCAGAAGATACAGAGACAGGTCTTTGGGAGTTCGGGTGTGGGCCTGGCAGTGAAAAGCATCAGTTGGGTTGGAAGAAAGGTGATGAGCGACCCTCGCATCGTTTCCTTCGAGTCGCTGGCGGATTTCTTTCTGGACACCTTGAATCCAAGGGAAACGCAAGTACGTTGACGCTCCATCATCGCACGGTGAATGGAGACGTTATGAGCACCTTTGCCTTTCCAGAGTGAGCGGGTTCAAAACTCGAGGCAAATGAAGAAGTAATACAGGCGATAAACGCCTTTCAAGAAACGCTGTGCGTGACAGGGGAAGTATCACAAGTTGACCTTGTTCATGTCTGGGGAAGTGATCCTCGGCACGGTATCACGTAAAAACTCGATAGACGGCAGAGTGCTGCTTTGTTCAACTCGAACTTGAAACCGAATTCTTTCACAGAATAGATGAGCCACTCAAATGAAAAAGACACAAGTAATGATTGGATTTTTACAAAAACAAGAATTCTGTCATTGGCTTTTCTCTTCTCGATTGCGACAACTTGTTTGTGTTGCCTGTGCTTTGGTTATGGTCGGCACGTGCCTCAAAGCTGAAGATACCTTTGAGCCGTATGCATCTGATGTCCCCGAGTCTGCGGTTGCGCTTTGGGAAGACTACGATCCACGACATGAGCCACTCAATATTGAGGTTGTTCAGGAGTGGGAAAATGACGGTGTGGTCACACGGTATGTGACGTTTACTGTAGGCACGTTTAAAGGCAAAGAATCACGGATTGCGGGATATTATTGTTTGCCTGCCGGGAAAGCGAAGCTTCCAGCTTTCGTGTGGGCACACGGCGGTGGCCAGCGGGCAGACCGTCGACGTGGAGAGTACTTTGCACGACAGGGGTATGCATCTATCGATATCAATTGGCTCGGGCGTCCACTTGAGGACGGAATTGATATCAATACGGATTGGGGTAACGTCGACCCAACGCAGGGTCCCCGTTTTTATGGCAAGGCTCTTCGGCAGGGATGGAAGCGAAGCCTTTTGCCTGACGAGTACACGATCGACGCGGTTCCGAGTCCACGCAACTCGAATTGGTTTCTGCTCGCGGTGGCTGCGCGACGTGGCATTACTTTTCTTGAGCAGCAGCCGGAAGTCAACGCTGACCGGATTGGTCTATCAGGGTTTTCAATGGGAGGCATGATTACTGCCTTGGCGGCTATTGACTCACGCTTAAAGGCGGTTGTGCCGTTCGTTGGAGGAACAGGTTTTAAATACGTTGATTTTCCAGGCGGAATTGAAGGGAGTTCGCTTCGGGGCCACTTTCAGAATCTTGAACTTTATAAGGCAACCATTGACGCCAGTGCGTACTGGCCGTTTGTTCGCTGCCCGGTTTGCTTCATTAGTTCGACGAATGACTTCCATTCCGTGTTTGATCGGATCTATCAGTCGATGGCCCTCGTGCCGCATTCAGACTGGCGGGTGAGTACGAACCTACATCAAAACCATGGGCCTGGGCCTGAGCAATGGGTCATGCTGAATCTTTGGTTCGATCAGTATCTCAAGGAAATTGATCAGCACATTCCTGTGACACCACCATCAACCTTTTCTGTGTCAGATGGCATAGCATCCTTTTCTGTCACGCCAGATGATCAAGATCGACTTGTTGCGACAGAAATCTATTTCAGCTACGACCCCAATCCGCGAACACGATTCTGGGAGCGGGCTCAAGCCCGGCAGGACGGGAAGACATGGTCAGTCACGGTGCCGGTGTTCGAGGATCTGCCGCTGTATGCATTTTCGCTGTGCCGCTACAAACTCAGGCATGTTCAGACGCTAGAGAATGGTGAAACATCAACCTTCTCCCTAAATTCATTAGAGCATTCGTTCGTTCCAGAAAAAGTGAACCTTGAGTCCCTTTTGAATGTGGCAGATCCTCACGAGATGGTAGATGATTTTAAGGAGGGGTTTTCGAACTGGTCATCACGAGACCAGCGAACAATAAAAACATACAAATTCCAAAGTCCTCGGCTTGACCGACAGAAAACCAAGAAACTGGCACTAGTCGTGAATCCTCTCGGGAAGAAGTTACATGTTCGCTTGCGCACCGACAGTGGTTTTCTCAGTCGCCCAAACAATATTGGCAGTTTTTCAGCTGGCAAGACAGTTGAGGGACTAGGACCTCAGGAAATAATTCTACGGCGGGAAGATTTTAAAGGGCCTGAAGGAAAAGAACTTGAGTGGTCGAAGATTGCAACCTTTGAAATAACTGTCCTCGACGCAGCGAATAATCAGAAGATTGCTCTGGTGGCAGACGGCGGTGAAAAAGTCCTGCAGCTCATTGAGCTTCGGGATTGAAGGCGGCTGGAGTGACCGTTCTGGGTGTGAGAAAGGAAGGCAGTTATGGCGAGATACAATTTGTGTATGTTTGGTTTGCTCCTGTCTCTGTTTGGGGGCGTGGAGAGAAGTGCAGCGTGTGCCGCTGAGCAGCCCAACATCATTTTCATCTTTGCTGATGACTGGGGGTGGGGTGATCTGAGCTGCCATGGTCACCCTTATGTGAAAACACCAAACATTGATCGGCTTGCCCGTGAGGGGACGGACTTTCATCGCTTCACTGTTGCTAGTGGCGTATGTTCTCCGAGCCGTACTGCCGTGATGACGGGGCACTTTCCTGCCAGATACAACATCAATGGACATTTTGCATGGGTCGACCAGAACGCTCGTCGCAATATGCCCGATTGGCTCAATCCGGCAGCTCCGTTGCTACCGCGTATGTTGCAGCAAGCTGGGTACATGACCGGGCACTTTGGGAAATGGCACCTGGCCAATGACATGATTCCTGATTCACCACTCCCAAGTGAATACGGCTATGACGAATATGGAGCATTTAACTGTGCCGGTGAACAGATGCCCGTTCATGAGGATGTCAATCATGCGATCGCATTCATTGAGGAGGCAGGGAAACAACAGAAGCCATTTTTCGTGAATCTCTGGATGCATGAACCGCATACGCCGTTCCATGTCCTTCCCAAGTACCGTTGGTGGTTTCAGGATCTTAATGACGCTGACAATATTTATGCTGCGACACTTGCGCATGCCGATGAACGCATTGGTCAGTTGTTGAATGTATTAGATAAAAATGGCTTGACGGAGAAAACACTTGTCATTTTCAGTTCAGACAACGGCCCTGCACGAGCAGCCAATCCAACAGAACTAGCCTTGTCCTACGATACTGCTACGGGTGCCGGGTTTGGTATTGGGGCATCCAAAGGTATCACCGGTGGTCGAAAAGGATATAAGGCAGCACTGTTTGAGGGAGGCGTCTGCGTGCCTTTCATTGCACGATGGCCCAATACAATTCCCGCTGGTGTTGTTGATAGTCAGACGTTGATTTCAGCTGTTGATCTTTTGCCAACGTTTTGTGAATTTGCTGGTGCGACCATGCCGGCAGGGTACACGCCGGATGGCGTGAGTCAGGTGAGTGCACTATGTGGGAAGTCTGCTCCCGGGAGAAAAAAGCCCCTTTTCTGGAAGGCAAGTTCCCCGTGGCCCGCTCCCAAAAATCGGCCATATCACTGGGGCTCATATGCGGTTGTGGACGGCCCTTGGAAGTTGATCAGCAATTCAGACCTCAGTCACGTTGAGTTGTATGCCATCACACAAGATCAAAAGGAATCGACTGACTGTTCTGCAGAGCATCCTGAAGTCGTTAACTTGCTTAAAAGACGAATGCAGGAATGGCAGCAAACATTGCCACCGAAGCCAGAAGGCCCGGTCTTTTCGACAGGGCGTAATCGTGAGCGATGAAAAATCAAGGCGAATTCGAGCGATCCTTACTATGCGCAAATTGCATAGTAATTTTAGGTTACGTGTTGATATACTCAATTGTTCAAAATGTCCGTGAATAAGAACCGCTAAATATATAGGAGAATTAGGAATGGACCGTGAGGCAAATGGTGTGTCGGCAGTGTCTTGTTTGAAATCTTTTGGACGCGTAATAGTCGCTGCAACAGCATTTGTGCTGGCCATTATGCCGGGCGCCCAAGCAGCCGAATCGCAGGCTGATCGAACTGTGCTACCCATGCCAAATACTGCTCGACCTGACCTTGTCGTGTATGACGCGAAAGACCCTGATGCTGTGTTCCCAGCCATTCCTCAGGTGAGACCGCCAGAAGGATCACCGAACGTTCTTGTCGTGCTGCTTGATGATGTTGGCTTTGGCGCGTCGAGTTCGTTTGGTGGCCCATGTCAGACACCAACACTCGAACGACTCGCTGCAGGTGGTTTGAAGTACAGCCGGTTTCATACAACGGCACTGTGCTCTCCAACTCGGCAAGCACTTTTGACTGGACGAAACCATCACTCTGCAGGCATGGCGGCCATTACAGAATTAGCAACAGGTGCACCCGGCTACTCCTCAGTGTTGCCGAATTCAATGTCGCCACTTGCTATGACATTGAAACTCAATGGCTACTGCACGGCACAGTTCGGGAAATGCCACGAAGTACCCGTGTGGCAGGCCAGTCCTGTTGGGCCTTTTGATGCATGGCCGACTGGAGGTGGTGGATTTGAATACTTCTATGGGTTTATCGGTGGCGAAGCCAATCAGTGGTATCCAACGTTGTACGAAGGTACGACTCCGGTTGAAAATAAAAAGACACCAGAAGAGGGCTACCACTTCATGGAAGATATGGCCACCAAGGCGATTAAGTGGATTGGGCAGCAGAAGTCACTCGCCCCAGACAAGCCATTCTTTATGTACTTTGCGCCGGGTGCGGCACATGCTCCTCACCACGTGCCAAAAGACTGGGCTGACAAATATGCTGGGAAATTTGATGAGGGATATGATGCGATCCGTGAAAAAATCTTTGCACAGCAGAAATCACTAGGTGTTATCCCCTCAGATGCGGTTCTCACTGCAGAGAATTCAGAGACGCCGCGTTGGAAAGATATTCCCGAGAAGTTCAGGCCAGTTCTGGCACGTGAAATGGAAGTCTACGCAGGTTTTGTTGAGTACACCGATCACCACATTGGTCGCATTGTTGATTCCCTTGAAAAGCTCCAGGTTCTCGATAACACGCTGATCTACTACATCGTTGGGGACAACGGTGCCTCAGCGGAGGGTGGCCTCAATGGATGCTTTAATGAAATGAGTTATTTCAATGGCATTCAGGATCTGGAGACTGAGGAATACCTGACAAAGAGGATGGATGAACTTGGAGGGCCAGACTCGTACAACCACTATGCCGTTGGTTGGGCGTGTGCCATGAACACGCCCTATCAGTGGACCAAACAGGTTGCATCGCACTGGGGTGGAACTCGAAATGGAACCGTTGTGCATTGGCCAGCGGGCATCAAGTCAAAGGGTGAAACACGATCGCAATTTTGTCACGTGATTGATGTTGCCCCAACCGTTCTCGATGCAGCGAACCTTCCTCATCCTCGATTTGTAAACGGTGTTGAGCAGGATGCAATCGAAGGCACCAGTATGCAATACACCTTCGATGACTCCAAAGCCAAGGAGCGCCACAGTACGCAGTACTTTGAAATCCTTTGTAATCGTGGCATTTACCATGATGGCTGGACGGCAGTCACAAAGCATCGAACTCCTTGGGCGGCTCCAACAGAAAAGCTGCCTGCTTTTGATGATGATAAATGGGAGTTGTATGCCGATACAGACTGGACTCAATCAGAAAATCTTGCCGAGAAGATGCCTGAAAAACTTCATGAAATGCAGAGACTCTTTCTCATCGAGGCGGCAAGATACAAGGTATTACCACTTGATGATCGTGTTTTTGAAAAGTTGAATCCTGATACAGCAGGTCGTCCTGTCTTAGTGAAAGGAACAACGCAGGTCTTGTTTCCAGGTATGGGGCGGCTCCTTGAAAACTGTGTTTTGAGTATCAAGAACAAGTCGCACGCAGTGACCGCTGGTATCGTCGTTCCTGAGGACGATGCTACGGGAGTCATTATTTGCCAGGGTGCAAATATTGGTGGCTGGTCTCTTTACGCTCATGAAGGCAAGTTGAAGTATTGCTACAACTACGGCGGTTTTGGGAACACGTTTGTGACATCTGCAGAAAAGCTTAGTCCGGGTCAGCACCAAGTCCGAATGGAATTTGCCTACGATGGCGAAGGTCTTGGCAAGGGTGGTACGGTGAGTTTATTCGTTGATGGCGATGAGGTTGGACAGGGGAAAGTTGAAGCAACCCTCTCTAATATCTTCTCAGCCGATGATGGTCTCGATGTTGGCGAGGATTCGGGTGCTCCTGTTTCACCTGATTACGGCCCTGTCGGGAATCACTTCAATGGTGAGGTGAAAGGCGTCCAACTCTCAATTGCTGAGGGTGAAAACGAGGGACAGGTTGTTGATCCGAAGGACGCTGTACGAGCCATGTTCGGAAGGCAGTAACTCAAATGAATGTAGAAAAGAAGCGATTGCTCATGCCCATACGATTGTTTTTGTGCTCACTGATGCTCATGTCGGTTGCGCAGGCAGAAGACCCTTTGCCGTCATGGGCTGATACCTCACCAAAGCAAGCAATACTTGATTTCGTTGCGAAAGTCAGTGTGCCCAATGGGAAAGATTTTGTTCCAGAGCAGGATCGTCTGGCTGTTTTTGACAATGATGGAACCCTGTGGCCAGAGTGCCCAATGCCTTTTCAGATTGCTTTTGTGATTGATGAGGTGAAGCGATTGGCCGCTGAGCAGCCTGAACTGGCAAAAGACCCGATGGTTAAGGCGGCTCTCGAGGGAGACTTCAAAGCTCTGTTCGCTGGTGAGAAACATGATGGCTTCATGAAGATCATGGCCTTGACGCACTCGGGAATGTCCAGCGATGAGTTTTCGAGGCGGGTTCAATCATGGTTTTCAAAGGCAGAATATCCACCACTCGGCACCTCGTATGGAGAAGCAACGTATCAGCCTATGCAAGAAGTTATCAGTCTTCTTCGTTCGAAGGGCTTTCAGGTTGCCATTGTCTCTGGTGGCGGTGTCGACTTCATGCGGCAGTTTTCTGAAGATGTCTACGGTGTGTCCCCCGAGTGGGTTCTTGGTTCAAGCGCAGATGTTGTTTTCAAACTACAGGATGATGTACCAACGTTTGTAAAACAGGCCTCAAATCTCTACATCAACGATAAAGTTGGAAAGTCCGTGCGGATCTATCAACAACTCGGGAGACGTCCGATTGCATGCTTTGGAAATTCAGACGGTGATCAGTCCATGCTCGAATATACGACGATAGACAATCCGTATAAGAGTCTTGGTGTGATTATTCACCATACAGATGGACAACGCGAGTGCGAGTATGATTCGAAGCCACCGTTTAGTGGTAAGCTGATTACTGCTCTCGAAGAGGCTCCAAAGCGACGGTGGGTTGTCGTTGACATGAAACAAGACTGGGAAGCAGTTTTCTCTGGTCAATAAATTGAGAATGGAATCGTGAGTACACGCAGTAAGGAATAAAAGATGAATGTTTCGATAAAGACGGTTCTTGTTGTTTCTCTCATTGCCTTGTTGTGCCAGCCTGTTGATCTGTTTGCTCGCCCTGGCGGCGGCGGCGGCGGCGCACGGCCCTCGGGCGGTTCACGCCCAAGTGCACCCAGTCGACCTGCGCCCTCTTCAAAGCCAGCACCCAGCCGACCTGCACCCTCTGCAAGGCCAGCACCCAGCAGACCAACACCCTCTGCGAAACCAGCAGCAGGATCACGTCCTTCTCCAAGCGGAGATGTTCGAAAAAATCTTCCATCGAAGCCATCAGGAAAACTATCGGACGCGGCCAGCAGGGCTCCGGCAGGTGGGCTTTCTGGAAAAGGCGCTAGTGCGGTGGCAGATCGAGCTGGTAGTCGACCTACCCAAGGAGATGTTCAAGACTTTCTGAAAGCATCCGGTGGCAATGGTGCTGCAGCCAACGCGGCAAAGAGTCGAGTTGATGCTGCCAAAACAACATCTGGTTCAGCAGTTTCAGAATTCTTGAATAAGAAGGGCGATGGAGCAGCCGCTGCAGCAGCAGCTACCTCGTCAAAAAATATTGCTGATACGCGTGCAGATGCCATCTCAAATCGAACCGAGAATCGGTCTGATGGGAGGGGCAGTCGAGGCGAGAATCGTGATTTTGCATCTGATAATCGCGAGGGACGCGTTTCCGGGCGAGGAGATCGTCAATCAGTGCGAGTTGAGAACAGAGGTGATGTTCGTACAGATCTGGCTTCGGGTCGTTCTGATCGCCGTACAACCCGGCAGCAGAATCTTGGATCGCAAGCGGACTCAATTCGCTCTCAGTTGAATTCAGCTTATGACAGTGGACTTCATGAGGAGTTCTGGTCTGGTATGCAAACTGGACATTATTACTTTGATAAGAATCCAATCTTCTGGAGCTGGGCTGGTTTTAGGACCGTGTCGGCCATCATGCCATGGAACTGGAATGAGGGTCGATATTACGACTATGGGTCAGGCGGTGGGAGTTACTACGATGGTACGACGGTCATGGCTGACGGAGAAGCAGTTCCGGCTGAGGAATATGCCCAGCAAGCCGAAGAGATTGCCCTGAGTGTCCCGGAGGAAGATACTGAATCCTCTGATGCATCGGGTGACGAATGGTTGCCGTTAGGCGTTTTTGCTGTTGCGCAGGAGGGTGAGTCCTCAGCGACACCGACCATGTTCATGCAACTTGCAGTAAGGAAAGACGGAGTTATTGCAGGGACGTACCAGAATAAGGAAACAGGTGAAACAGCCAGCCTTGAAGGTATGGTAGATGGAGATTCGCAGCGGGCTGCTTGGACTTTTGCAGGAAAAACATCACCGATCGTGGAAACAGGTATTCAAAATCTGACGATGAATGAGACGCAGGTGCTTGTTCATTTTGACGGTGGCGATTCAAAAACGTACCTCCTTGTTCGAGTCGATAATCCAGAAGCAAAAACCACTCTGTAAAACCGACGGAAAATGGTTTGCCCACGCGTTAGTGACTAAAAATGCAAAGCCCTGGCTTATTTGCTCTACAGCAGACATGCTTGAGCTACTGGCCTAATTGAGCTTTGCTCGTAGGGTCCGTGTCGCAGTGACGACAGCGAGTATCGTGGTGCCAGTAAGAATGCCACAGATGCCATTGGCAAGCATCATAAGAAGTGACGTTAGATTCGGTGCTGATGCATGAATTCCATGCTCAATCGCATGGTGGAGCGGTGGGATACCGTGCAGTACGATGCCGCCCCCCACAAGAAACATTGCGGCCGTTCCGGCAAATGTCAGAAAACGCATTATCCACGGGGTGACGCGGATTATTGCCCGACCAATCATCTGTCCAGCAGAGTTTGGTTGTTGTAAGAGTAGGATGCCAACGTCATCAAGTTTAACGATTCCCGCAACCAATCCGTAGACGCCAACTGTCATCAATAGCGCAATAGCAACGAGAACACTTAGCTGCGTGAAGAATGGTTTATCGGCAACAACACCAAGTGTGATGACGATAATTTCGGCGGAAAGAATAAAGTCGGTACGAATGGCTCCGCGGATCCGGCTCGATTCAGTTTGTCTGTTGTCGTTGGTTTCGACTTGGTCTGGCGAACTATCTTCGCCGTCATTTGAGTTTTCTGCGTGAGTGAATTTGTGAAGTACTTTTTCTGTACCCTCAAAGCAGAGAAAAGCTCCACCGATAATAAGCAGTGGAGTAATTGCATCAGGAAGCAGCCAGTTGAGCATGAGGGCTGTCGGGACAAGTACTCCCTTGTTGGCAAGAGAACCGATCGCAACCTTGAAGACTACCGGTAGTTCACGGTCTGCAGGTGCCCCGGTAATCTGTTTCGCATTCAACGCAAGGTCGTCGCCTAAAACACCAGCTGTTTTCTTTACGGCAACCTTTGTCATAAGTGCCACGTCATCGAGGGTACTTGCGATGTCATCAAGAAGAAGGAGGAGGCTGGTTGCCATGCAGTGCTATTCTCCAGGATGGGGTAGACTCGATAGGGAAGATGGGAATGTGCCTCGTGTCAGGATAAACAAATAGTAAAGCGAGATATATCTCAGTATGTATTTCGTGAGTGGATTGGGTAACTCGCAGGAGAAGGTTTTGTGAAATTGTGTAGTGGTTTAATGCAGCAGCAAAGTGTACCTGGCCAAACAGATGTACACCCATCGCCAACTGAGAGTCAGGCTCGAATGCATCGCCATGGTTCAATGATCTTTCTTGGCCAAATTTTTGTTCTCGGTTCAGTTCCTGTGTTTGATATGGGGCAAGACAAAACTCCACTGTTGTTTATTATTTTTAGTCTTACTGTATCTATTACAACTGTTTGGTCACTTGGATATCAACGTGTTACCTTCATGCTTGCAGGTCTTAGTCTAATCGCTTGTTTGTGGGTGCTCCTGTTTCGAGACGAAGCAGCTAAGGGAATCCTAACGGTGCCATTGTTGATGTTTTTAGTGGTTAAGCTTTTCTGTGCCTATCTCTGCATTCGCCAAGCTTTCAAAGGAGGTGTTGCAGGTGCGCAGAGGATCTATTGTGGAGCCGCAAGTTTTATCATGATCGGTATTATTTTTGCGGGAATGCATGGTCTTCTGCATGGCTATGGATTTGGTCAATACAGGTTGCCACTTGAATTTGAGGGGGTGCGAAATATTCGCTGGGTTGATTTCATTTGGTTTTCATATGCGACACTTACAACAGCTGGGTATAGTGACCTCGTTCCGGTTGGATCTTTTTCACTGACTGTATCTACTTTTGAAGGGCTCTGCGGTATTCTTCTGCCCGCAACACTCATCGCACGAATTGCGTCGTTACCCGCCAATGCTTAAGTGACTAAGCGAATTTTAGATTTATAAAAAAATTCGGAGTGAAATATTTATGAGTATCGAAATGTTTCGAAACGTTGTTGAACAAGTTGGTCTTGCGATCGATGCTGCAGGCGTTCTTGTGGTAGTCGCGGGTATTGTCATGGCTGCGATTCGACTTCTGACACAGCCTTCAGCACCGATGGGTAAATACAAGCAGTTTCGGCAAGATCTCGGGAGAGGTATTCTTCTTGGGCTTGAGTTCCTTGTTGCTGCTGACATTATTCGGACAGTAGCCGTCACTCCTACACTTGAAAGTGTTTTGGTGCTTGGGCTTATTGTGGTTATCCGTACTTTTCTGAGCCTGGCTCTCCAGATGGAGGTCGAAGGGCGACTCCCGTGGCAGGCAGAAAAGAGCGGGATGGAACAAACAGGCGGCCAGAAGTAGGGACATGAATGTTCAGCTAGAGTCTTCAGTACGTCTGCTTCCTGACTATGAAACGGTCAGGAAGCATCTCCCACATCGTGCGTGGAAGTATGTTCTGGATCTTCTTCAGGAGCATCCAGTGCTCGTGCGGGTTGTGCCACACCGAGCGACAAAACTTGGAGACTACCGTCCGCCCCGTCTGGGTGAATGCTGGCACCGAATCACGGTGAACGAAGATCTCAACATGTATGCGTTTCTTGTAACGTTATTGCATGAATTGGCACACCTTCGAGTGACAGCCATCCTCGCTACGGGAACCAAGAAACATAAGCCTCACGGCGTCGAATGGAAGAAAGAGTTTGCTGCGGTCGTTGGGCCAGTGATTGAAGAGTCGATGGTGCCGTGTGATCTTTGTGTAGCCCTAGCAGCGACTCTGCAACGCCCCAGAGCTGCGACGTGCAGTGATCGATTGCTCACACTGGCTTTGTCACAGTATGATCATGGTGTCGATCAATGTCTGTACGTCGAACAACTTGAGGTGGGTGCTTGTTTTCAATTGCAGAACGGCCGGCAATTCATTCTTGGAGATCGCGTGCGAAGTCGCTACCGGTGCATTGAGTTGGCTAGCGGCATCGAATTTCGAATCCACTATCTGGCTCGCGTTCTTCGGCTTGAACTCGACTGATTCGTTTGACGGCTTGATCGTGAACGGCTTGGCTGCGAAACAGTCCGGTACTTTCGGCGTCGCACGGTGTTGCCGTAGAAATGCAGTGGACGATTCGGCCTTTGTTCAATAGGTGTGTTTTCGATTTTTTCCCGTTCGTCTCCAAAAACGATAACTCGGGGATCGAATCCAGTTTGAGCAAAGGCAGGAACACTGCTGGTTCCTGTGGAAAGAATTGTAAGCAAGATGAGTGTTCGCATAGGTAATTAATGAGCTAGGGGAAGCCGGCACATTCCAACTATGGGTTCGATTCTTCGGCAATGCAAGAAACCCATTGCGGAGCCACTACATCCGTTGCAATCGGATTGAGAAGAACAAAATCATGCCAAAACGTGCTGGCTGGCTTCCTGTTGAGGCATTCTGGAAGGGTCTTGATGAGGTCAGCCGCTATCGGCCGATCAGGTCTTTCATCTCCCGAACGGCTTCGGCCATTCCAACGAAAACTGCCCGGGCCACAATCGAATGACCAATATTTAATTCTTCCATTCCCTCGAGTTCTGCGACGGGGGTGACGTTACGATATGTAAGTCCATGGCCTGCGTTAAGGATGAGGCCCGCCTGGTGGACGAATGTGGCTGCTCGGGCGAGGAGTTGAAGTTCCTCAAGAGAATTTTTTGCTGCGTTTGCATACGCTCCTGTGTGAAGTTCGACTGCCGGTACCGAAAGTGATGCAGCGGTCTGGATCTGCTCTGGTTCAGGATCGATAAAGAGTGACACGATGATCCCGGCGTCCTGTAGCTTGCCAATCGTTGCTGCCAACTCCTTTTTATGTCGGACAACATCGAGTCCACCTTCGGTGGTTACCTCTTCTCGGTTCTCAGGAACAATCGTTACCTGATCAGGGGCTACTCGGCAGGCAATGTCCACCATTAGCGGATTCATGGCCAATTCAAGATTCAATTTGACCTGTACAGTTTTTTTTAATACCTCGAGGTCTCTGTCCTGAATATGCCTTCGGTCTTCTCGCAGATGAATTGTTATGGCGTCGGCGCCACCGAGCTCAGCTGCTGCTGCTGCCCAAACGGGATCAGGCTCGATCGTGCGTCGCGCCTCACGAATAGTGGCAACATGGTCAATATTCACACCAAGCGTGGCCATGCACGTAACTCCTTGAGAAATGCAGGTAGCCCCAGCCTACCGACTGGGGCTACCTTAAACGATTCATATAGCCTTTCTGCTCAGACCTCTTTTTTCAAGAGGATCACAGCATTTCCGCGAGGGGTGCGTATCTGGAGAACAATACCACCTTCAGGTGTTTCTCCTTGAATTGCTGCCTCGAATTCATCGATCGACGACACTGAGGTTTTCCCAACCTTTCGAATCAGTACTCCTGGTACCAAACCACCCTCTGCAGCAAGGCCATCAGGGTCCACTCGATCGACCAGCACGCCTTCGAATCCATCGTAGGCATCTTGCGCGACCGAACTCTTATCACGGACCTCAATACCAAACGGCTTCGTGTAGAACGTTTCTTCACCGCCTGGGGCAATGCCTCGGCCACGCTGCTGCATTCCAAATTGCTCCGGTAATGCTTTCACCTGGACACTCACAGTTACCTCTTTCCCATCACGAAGCACAACGACATCGTGTGCTTTTCCAATCGATGACCGCTCAACAACTTCCTGAAGGCTTCGAGGGCTATCGACAGGCGTGCCATCAAAAGAGATAACGACGTCGAGGTCTTGCACCCCAGCAACGGCAGCCGGTGTATCTGACATCACTTCCGTGACAAGGACTCCTTTTTGTCCTGGTGAACCAAGTTTGGCAGCCATGTCAGCAGATAATTGGGCGATCGAAACGCCAAGGTATCCTCGTTGAACACTGCCACTTTTGATGAGCTGCTCACTCACCCAACGTGCCTGATTGATTGGAATAGCGAATCCAATTCCCTGGTAGGCCCCACTGTTGGATGCAATTGCGGTATTAATACCTACAACTTCCCCCGAAAGATTCACAAGTGGTCCTCCTGAGTTACCAGGATTAATTGCAGCATCTGTTTGCAAGAATTTGGCTCGTCGAATGCGGCCAAGCTCACGGCCTTTGGCCGAAATGATACCGGCACTCACCGTTGTCTCAAGTTCAAATGGGTTACCGATTGCGAGTACCCAATCTCCGATCACAAGCTCATCAGAATTGCCGAGCGCTGCAGTTGGTAGGTCTTCCGCATTGGCAAGCCGAACAACAGCAAGGTCGCTGTCCGGGTCAGTTTTAATATCAACCGCTTTAAATTCACGTCCATCAGAGAGCTCGATGGTTACTTCATCAGCTCCCTCAACAACATGATTGTTCGTGAGGACAATGCCTGCTGCGTCAACAATCACACCAGAACCAACTCCCGATCGTGATGGCGATCCCCCCCTTGGAGAAAATCCTTCAGGCATTCCATCTCGGAAGAAGTCTTCAAATGGAGTTCCACGAAACGGGTTTTCTCCACGATTCTGACCACCTTTCGATGTGACATTTTGAGCTTTTGTTTCACTGCGAACAACAACAACACTCGCAGTCGCTTTCTCAGCTGCATTTCGGAATGCCTGAGAAAGTGCGTTGGCTGCAGCAACCGGGTCTGCTGTTGTTGGTTCGGCAGAAAGAAGCGTCGTTGGACCGGCTGACCCCAGAGCGAGTGCCATAATCAAAAACGCGGGCACGAGAGTCTTGCCACCATCGTATCGGTTCTTCAAATCACATATAGTTTTCAAATGGTTCACGTTGTGTTCCTCCTTTTAATACTCAGACATGGTCTGAATGTGGATGACTGGCCGAATTCCGTTTCCGTTGACGGCAGCCGACGTTCTTCTCACTATCATAGGTCCACACAGCCATTCTGGGCGATACCTACGTATGGAATCACCTTGTGCGGACAGAACACCTCCACGGACTTATACGGGGATCTCCCCGGGGGGGTTCGAAAGTTTTTCAAAAAAACCTGAAAGGTAGAATTAACGATCCAGACAGGGTCTGCCGGTCGAGGTTTGACAATACAGGGAGCTGGCTTTTACCGTGTAGACTTGGGAGTTCATGAATGTCTGAGAAGCCGATACCTGACGAAAACACCACTCCAGAGAGCCTGACCGCCTGTGAAGAGCGGATTGGTTATCGATTTCAAGATCGACGGCTGCTTGAGGCGGCTGTGACACATGCTTCGGGTGCAACTCATCGCCTGGCATCAAATGAACGGCTCGAATTCCTTGGGGACTCGATTCTGGGTTTTGTCGTCTGTAATCGGCTCTACATCGAGTTTCCTGAACTCCTCGAGGGTGATCTCACGAGAATTAAATCTGCTGTTGTTAGTCGAGAGACATGTAGCAGAATCAGTATTGAGCTGGGTCTGGTCGATTTCCTTATTGTTGGGAAAGGCATGGCGGTCAATCGCCCAGTACCAAATTCAGTTCTTTCAGACATGTTCGAGTCACTCGTTGCCGCTATCTTTCTCGATGGAGGGATTGATCCTGCTCGGGCTTTTCTCGACACCTGGATTGGTCCGGAAATTAAAAAAGTAGTGGCCGGAGAAGAAGGATCAAATCATAAATCGCTTCTACAACAGCTTGCTCAGGGAGCGTACGGAATAGCACCGACCTACGGGGTGATCGACGAGGTAGGGCCTGATCACAACAAAAAATTTCAGGTGCGTGCCCAGATCGGTTCGCGACGGTATGCTCCTGCCTGGGGCCGAAATAAGAAAGAAGCAGAGCAGGGAGCAGCGGAAAAGGCTCTCGAAGCGTTGCGTGCTGACGGAGTTGTTCCAGCCTTTGAACACGCGATTCGGCGGCCGGATGAACCCGAAGGCAATCGAACGGCAGTTCAGAAGTCAGATTTGCCTGACTTAGATTGAAGTTTGTCAGCTACGAAACCGAACTTCTTTCTATTAGCCATCGTACTTCATCGTGCCGTGGGCAATGGCCCGTACTCGCTTGAAGCTTCTGGGGGGTGGTACTCAGGCCCCGGCGCGACTTTGAAAGTCCACCTCGTATAACGGGGTGGACTTTCGCTTTTGATTCTTGCCTAAAGGCTCGCGTCACGAGTAAGTGGTTGACGATCGAACATGAGTCGGCTGCTGATGGCGATTGCCAAGATACCTGCAGGCATAATGAGCATTTCCCATCCAGGTCCTTGGCTCTGGCCGTCAAGAATCATTTTTTCAGCGAGTGTTCGCACGAACATGATTGCAAGAAGAACGGCAACGACTTCGAGTAACGTTTTTTTCAGCGAGCCGATGTTTTCAACCTTGAGCCACCGGGGAGCAGTTTCTACTAACATTGAGTTCGTGAGAAAGAGTGCATAGATGCCGTAAGCAAAATACAAAAAGGTCAGACCAGTCAAACCATTGTCGAGCGACTCGAGTAAAAGAAGATTTGCCGCGGGCCGGGGTGCTGCATTCGGTGAGGTGGTCGTAAAAAAATGTTTCAGGGGGGTAGATTGGCCATCAATCTCAAGATACCGCATGATCGCCTCAACGGTATTGGCAGCACCGATGATAAACATCAAGAGAGCACCAATGAGTGACGAAAACACCGTAACGATACTGAACCAACGGGTAAGGCCCAGGATTTGAGTTATGCGAGGCACCATTTGCCTGTGGTGTGAATGCGCGGTCTGGAGAGAGTCTTTTGAGTCCATCGGAGATGTCTTGATCTGTAAAGTGGTATGGCTTGTGGAGTTCTCGTCTTCACTATACCACGCAGTCACTTCTGCTGTTATTGTCTCCGAAAGCAAAAGTATTTCGCTGCGTTCGTGTATCGTTGCACTGTCGAGTCATAGTTTCAGATGGCTTTGAGAACGGATTGGCCTAAAGGATTGTTCAGGCAGTAAAGGGTGTAAGATGCAACAGGGTTATGAAAGCAAAGAGAGGTAGGCATGAGTGCCCAGACGTGTTTTGAGTCGCTTGTTGATGAAAAGGCACCCGTTGGTAAACCAGCGGGGCTTTATCAGCCGTGTTTGGTGGTGGGTGGACTGGTCTACGTATCAGGACATCTACCGGTGCAGCCTGATGGGGGCCTGATTCTCGGGTGCCTGGGGAAAGACCTGAATGTCGAAGCTGGCAAAAATGCGGCACGGCGAGCGGGGCTTGCGAGTCTTGTGACACTCGAGCATTGTCTCGGGAGCCTCGATAAGATTTCTCGGGTTGTAAAGCTGTTAGGCATGGTTGCGGCAACGAATTCATTCACTCAACACCCAGCGGTCATTAACGGTTGCAGCGAACTCTACGCAGAGGTCTGGGGTGCGGAAAACGGCGTCGGAGTGCGAAGTGCAGTTGGAGTTTCTTCACTGCCTGCGGGTGTTGCTGTTGAAATCGAAGCAGTCTTTGAATTGCACTGAGCCTGCAGCAACCCGTCGTGGTGGCGTTGGGTCGAGCCGCAGACGGGTCGGGCATGCCGACGGTGTTGGTGGCTGTAGAGAGTGCCGAGGATACGTGTCCGTTTCAGAGTGTAGACGATCACGTAGCTAGCTATCGTCATTGCCAGAAATCATGTTTGGTCCTTTTCCGGCAGTCTTTTCGTAGTAACCATCCCCAGAGCGAACATATTTCGTGAACCCTATCCGGTCGAGGTTCTTGTCTGACAGTTTGTCCTGGGTGCCGATATCAGACCATTTTCCAGCGATCCTGAAACCAGTAATCACACGACGCACTGGTTTCCCATTCATAGGGTGAGTCGTGAGCGGATCAGCGCTCATTGGCTGATCGACCTCGAATCGCTCTCCAGCAGTTCCGTTCTCTTCAATGACTTCGTAGACATAGGTAGGCATCAGATGGTCCTCTGTGATGCTGGAAAAGGGCGAGTGTACAGCCTCTTATTGTACCCCCACAACATGCTTGTTGCGGGTTTGGTTCATTCAGATAATCAGTAATAAACGGTATCGTACCACGACCTGTCATTGGATGGCCTGAAACGTCTTAAAAAGTGGCCGAGCTGCCTATCAGGTAACGGTATTCATCGGTCCGCCTTTGGGAAAGAGGCCACCAGGTGAGATAGTGCTATTTGGTAGCGACACGTGGCGTACTGATTCAGTATGATTTGAAGATGTTTTACACGGCTGTTCTCTGGCGTTTTCGCAGAGTGATTCTTTGAAACTGGAAGGTTAATTATCCCATGCGTACAGGAAACCCTGTTCTCAACTCTCGCACGTTCGAAGACTTTGGTTTGCATCCTCGTGATAGTGCTGCTGAAAGTGTCCCTGTTACGACGATGACGGTGACGGGCACTGCGAATCGGACAATGTTTCTTCTTGCACTGGCATTCTGCTCTGCATGCTTTACCTGGTCACGAACATTCAATGCTGTGACTGCTGAAGCAAGTTCTGGTGCAGCTATGCCTTGGGTATTCGGTGGGTTGATTGTTGGTTTTATTACTGCGATCGTAATCTGTTTTAAGCAAACATGGGCACCAATGCTTGCGCCGGTCTACGCACTTGCCGAGGGTCTTTTTCTTGGTGGTATTTCAGCAAGCTTCGAGGCACAGTATCCAGGCATTGTCATTCAGGCAGTTGGAGGAACGTTTGGCACGCTTGCCGCTCTTTTGCTGTGCTATCAGTCAGGGTTGATTCGAGCAACCGAAAATTTCAAGTTGGGAATCGTGGCGGCGACAGGGGGGATTTTCTTTGTGTATCTCATCTCAATGATCGGGGGAATGTTTGGGTTCCCAATACCATTTATTCATTCAGCCGGCCCACTCGGGATTGGATTCAGTGTTGTCGTGGTCATCATTGCTGCTCTCAATCTTGTGCTTGACTTCGACTTTATAGAAACAGCAGCCAAACGCGGCGCACCAAAGTACCTTGAATGGTATGGAGCATTTGCACTCATGGTGACACTGGTGTGGCTCTATCTGGAAATCCTTCGGCTGTTAAGCAAGCTCAACAGCCGGAACTGATTTCAGGTAGTTTTGCACGAAGGCGTGAAACCATGATCAGTCGATGGGTAGAAATACCCAGAGCGCAGGTCTGCCACAGTTGCAATGGACGGCTCTTCCTAGAAGCCCAAGTCCAGCAGGGCTGATTGCAACTGTTGTTCTCGCCGCATTCCATGTGCCCTTGATGCCGGTAGCGTGTGGCCCATGAAGTCGTGCTTGTACGCTCGGGACAGGGTGAAATACGGTTTCAATAAGGGGGGGGCGCTCACGTTCGCGGTCTTGAAGATTGTCGAGGTGCGTGATTGTTCGTTCCAGAATGTTTCGATCACAACCATGTGCGAGAAGAGCATGATCGACTTCGGCAACACCACGACGGCTTGGGGTTGGTAGCGTAAGCAGTCCAAGAAATGACCACAGGGTGAAAATCAGGCTGAAGTTGACAATACCCTGAGCCGAGGCAAGCTGGCTGCTGCCAACAAGGGTGGCAGATAGAATAATTCCAGCAATGGTGAACGTGAGTGCAAGCAGTCGTCCTCGCCGCCAACTTCCCGTCGAGATAGCCATCTGTCTACGCTGGACCGCAACACGAAATGCATCAGAGTCGAGTACCTCGCGCCATCGCATTGGCAGCAACACTGTTCTGGGTTGGAATAATCCGACAATACTTCCGGCAAAGCCTTCGTCCTCAGATTCACCCATATACGCAGGAACAACTGGCAACGCTGGGTCATCGTGAAGCTCAGGTGTGCTTGGAGTGAGTTCGAGGCGAGCAATTGCAGCAGCAAGTGTAATTGACCCACGCAGTAACGTGATGACCAGAATCGCTCCAACGCCGACGACACCAAGCACTCCAGCCGTTCGGGCAGCAAGGAGAAGTGTTATCCCAATAAGTGCCAGGAGCACCGAGTGAACACCAACTCCTCGGAAAAGGGTCACAAGGAAATTATTGAAGTGAGGATGTTGTCTTTGATACTGGCGGGGTAATAGATAACCACCAAAGAAATCAAGTGGCAGTTGAAGGAGAGAATACATCAGGATGAATGCAAGAATGCCTTTGATCTGGTTGCTTAATGCTGCACCGGTTCCAGGAAGTAATTGTTCCGGAAGGTTAAAAAAGAGGGCAGCGGCAGAAAGTGTGACAATGCTTCCAACGCCCGTAATCCCTAACCAGAGTCGGGCGCGTCCATACCCTGGAACTTCATCAACGGCAGGTGGGGCTTTCTGACGCGAGGTATTTGAACGATGCATTGCCTCAGCTGTTTTACGAATTCCTCGGAGCATTCCTCCGAAAACAAATTCATGGAGGGGGACGACCGCGTACCAGTAAAGGAGTCCTGCAAGTCCACGTGGACGGAAGCGTGCGGTCATAACGAGTCGTGTGATTGGTGGTTCCCGTTTCGGTTCGACAGGTTCAATCTTAAAATCAAGCTGTGCTTCACCAGGCAGCTTCATTTCTGCGCGGAGCGAGAGGGAGCGGTCTCTGTCGATGCCAACGACCCTCCAGAAATCGAGTGTCTCACCAAACTCAACTGTTTCTGGGAGCCTTCGGCCCCTGCGAAGACCAGGGCCTCCGACAAGCGTGTCCATCCACCCTCGGATGCGCCAGAGAATGTCTCCCGCATACCACCCGTTGCCTCCACCAATGCGGCAGATTGCCGCATATAGGCTTGCCGGATCTGCCTCAACATCGACAACGCGTTCGTCGGTAAAGACTGTACCACCGGCCCAGGACGGATCCCCCGGAACTGGTCCCGCGACACTCCACCGAGTTTCTACAGCTTGCTGTTCAATTTTTTGGAGAGCCCGCCGTATTGCTTCACGAGCACCAAGTGCCTTGTGTGGCATGAGCCGTTGAGTTGTGTCATCCGTCACAACAACACGATTCTTGAGACCTTCGGCAAGTGGGCGAGCGATTCGGTACGAGACGGGTGTCACAAGATTGATCCAGTGTGAACTCAGCCGAGGGGTAAGTACCGGTACCGGGAGAATAATTCGTCGGCGTAGGCCAAGTTCTTCTGCCATGACTCGCATAAGTTCTTGATATGCCATGACATCATCACCACCAATTTCGAGCGTTTTACCGGTTGTCTCTGGAACCTCAAGACAGCTGACAAGCCAGTGAAGCACGTCAGAGATAGCAACCGGTTGGCATTCTGTGGTGACCCATTTTGGCGTGATCATAACCGGAAGGCGTTCAACAAGGTATCGTAAGATTTCAAAAGATGCCGAACCTGATCCGATGATCATGGCAGCTCGAAATGTTGTGACTGGTATGTTTGATGAAGCAAGTTCTTCTTCGACCTGACGTCGCGAACGAAGATGTTGACTCAGGTCTGGGCCCATCTCACCAAGGCCGCCTAGGTAGATGATTCGTGGCAGGTCGGCCGAACGTGCTGCATTTGCAAACAGGCGGGCCAAGTCTCGATCACGATCGGCATATGTGCCACCTGTTGCAACCATAGAGTGCACGAGGTAGTAAGCAGCCTTGCAGCCTCGCATAGCTTCTGTGACAGCTTCCCGGTCTTCAAGGTCAGCATTGACGACCTCGAGTGCAGGATGTTGCCGCCATGGTCGTGCGTCAAGTTTTCGCGGCTCCCGTACAAGGCATCTCACTCGGTAGCCAGCCTCGAGCAAGAGTGGGACAAGTCTTCCACCGACGTATCCTGTGGCTCCAGTCACAAAAATCGTTTCGCTTTGTACGGTAGGGGCAGCAGCGGCGACTTCTTCTGTCATGGGTTTCATTTCTCTTAAGCAAAATATCGTTGGTTCAATGCATGGTGCGAACACTGAGTCTGTGAGGGCAACCCAGCCGAAACCGTATTCTACGGGTTCCACTCAGAGACCTAATTTTCTTTTCGTCTTTTAAGAAGAATTTCCTTGGTGCTGGTAAAATCATAGCCGGTCAGTGTTTTGCCGCACGGGTTTTCCGCATACGCGATGTGGCAGGTCGCATTTATGAAAAGAGGATTGACGAATGAGTGAGCCACAAGGTCGACACGGAATGCAGCAATGGAAAGGGAAAACAGCCTTTATCACCGGTGCCAGTAATGGAATCGGAGCAGCTGTTGCAACACGGCTCCTGGCTGAAGGAATGCGGGTGGTTGGATCTGCCCGTCGACACGACCGAGTTGCGGCAGTCCTTCAGAAGGCCGATGCCTCCGGAGGCAATAGTCTTGCGGTCCAGTGTGATGTTCGGGATGAGCAATCTGTTCAGGAAGCATTTTCACTTGCAAAACAAACGTTTGGTGGTGTGGATGTTTTGGTTAACAATGCAGGGCTTGGTCATGCGGCGACGCTTGCTGAAGGTAAGGTTGACGAGTGGCGAGAAATGCTTGATGTCAATGTGCTTGGGTTATGTATCTGCACGCGGGATGCCCTAGCTGATATGCGATCCAGAGGTGGTCGTGGTCACATTATCCATATCGGATCAATGGCTGGTCAGCGTGTGCCTGCTGGAGCCGGTCTCTACTCAGCAACCAAGCATGCAGTGCGTGCATTGACCGAAGCATTGCGAATGGAGTTGCGAGAAAAAGGTGACTCAATTCGGGTTGGTGAGATTTGCCCAGGGTTTGTTGAAACAGGATTTGCAAGTAACTACATGAAGTCTGAGGAAAAAGCTCGTGAGGTGTATTCCCGGTTCAAGGTATTGGAGGCGGACGATGTGGCAGAAGCCGTTGTGTATATGTTGTCGTGCCCAGAACATGTTCAAATTCACGACATTTTAATGAGGCCAACCGAGCAGCCAACCTGAATAAGGTCATGTGCCAGGGAACAGAACCTGTCTCGTGAATGAAAATGCGACATGCATAGGGGTTGTGGCAAAGAACTCAGGCATTTTCATGAAGCGTGCTCTGCAAATCCGATCACAAGAGGAAGTGCAGCATTCAAGCAGGTTTCAGTCTTATGTCAGGGCCCTCAAAAATTCTTGGAGAGACACAGCGGGTCTGGATTTGTGTCTTGAAGATGAGTGATCTTACCGGGCCACGACGCCGGGCGGATCGACCACGCGTGGTCGTCAAGGCTCTTTCAAAGCGACCGGGGCTTGATTTGGATCGGTGGGTAAAAACATCTCGACGGGCTAATCGTATGAGGGTGGTCAATGTTGTCTATGAGGCGATGCCTCGGCCCTCGCAGCCTGGTGGCAGAGACTGTCCGTTTATCAAACCCACGCAGAAGCCAGAGGTGGACGCTGCTATGAAACTGCTGCGGCAACAACTTCGATGTGACGGGTACACTGTCAACGGTGATATGACAGTCTGGCATCTCTACATTATTGAGCTGACGCCTCTGCCAAGTGATTCTGGTGCGTGTACCGGATATCTCTACGTCGGGCAGACAAGTCAGCCGCTGGAAGATCGTATCCGCCAGCATCGCGAAGGGCACCGCAATCCAAAAGGGCAGCGGTTACACAGCCTTGTTTGTCATCGAAGGTTTCTTCGGCCTCGGTTGGACCTGCTTCCCGCACAATTTAGCCAGACGTTTTATTGCCAGGAAGATGCGCTCACTGCAGAGGCCGATCTCCGGCTAGCCATGGAAGCTGATGGCTTTGTTGTTGAAGGGGGAACTGAAAAACTTAGTACGCGTCGACGGGAACTTGGAATCGACACTGATAAAGAAGCTACGGAATAATGCCTCAACGGAAGTCCTAGTCGGCATTTTCAATGAGGCCAAGAATCGTATCAAGTGAGACGCAGTCTTTGAAAACCATTTGGCTTCCAAATGAGTCATGCCGACGATGGGTTTTACTTGGCTGTGTTGAATATGTTCGAGAGACCATGCCTACGACGTCACCGCTTGAGTCAAAGACAGGCCCGCCACTGCTGCCGACAGCATAGTCCGCGGTTACACTCATCCAGACAGGTGCCGAGGTGACTCGCGATACTCCGGTACGAGTGCGTTTCTTTGGTGTGCGAGAAGTTCCACCGGACTTTGCCATCCTTGCTGGATCTGCGTCATGGCGGTGGTATCTGGACACCACCCCCCGAGTGAGACTGTAGAAGCGGCCAGCTGGATGGCTGATTACAACAACAGCATCTCCGCAGGCAGCTGGGTCGCCGAGCCTGAGGAACGGAAGAACAACACCACGTGTATCAAGCTGTGCGATCGTTGCGTCTCCATCACGATCAGATGCGAGAATATTACGAACGGCAAAGACGTTGCCATCAGATGTCATAACGCCAAAATAATGATGTGCTTCCTCTGTGAAGACATGATGATTTGTGACAACAAGCCCATCATCAGAGAGGAGCCAGCCGGATGCCATACTACCGAGGTGCCAGTCATTACAGCTGTCACACTTATAAATAGAACCGATGAGGACAACCGCGGGCATCACACGTTGATAGAGAGACTCTTCTGTCATTCCTGCTGGAACGTGCTGGCAGTCCGGGAGTTGAATGGTCGTACCCTCCGTTTGAGCTAACAAACGGAGGGCATTGCCCGCCTCAAGTGTTCGTTGTGTTGTGGACGGTGCGTTTTCAACGAGAGCCGCGAGTCCTTCTACAAATTGTTCAGCGAGTGCTACGTCGTCAACAACTGGGTTTTGTGTCTCCGCAGAAGAAGTTTTTTCCATCAATGGAAAGATCAGACAGGCGAGGAGAACGAGCAGTGCTTTGTGTGATGTGTTCATATAGAAAGAATACGCGTTAGAAATGTCGGTGGGTCGGATTGTTTTGAAAGATTCCAGGTGACTTTCAATGAGTCGTTAGATGCAATCTCTATAACCGGCTGCCTTCGCTTACCCGCCAAGGTTACTCTGCCGGAGTAAATTACCATGGCGATTAAAACCCATGCACTGAAATCCGATGAAAACTGAAAAAGTACTATGCTCTGTGACACCAATAAAACGCAATTGAGTGATATTCATAGGGAGAGAGAGCAGACGTTCGCTTATTTTTCAAATAAACGTTTTTGGCTTGCTACAGGGAGCTGTGCGTTGTGCATAGCGTGTACCTGATTGGTGTCAGGAAACTCTTGCTGGCATCTGAAGTCATCGTGTCGAACGTCATTCACATAGTCAGAGACAGGGGAAATCGCAGTGGTTTCCTTTGGAAACGGAAGCAAGTCTTGGGAGAGATCCGTAAGTTCTGTGGCTGAAGAAAGCCATGCGTCATATCGCTCTGGCTGAATCACAACGGGCATGCGTGGATGGAGATGCTGCATTGCTTGATTGGCATCACACGTCAGAATCGTACAGGTTTCTTCTATTTTTTCATTATCTTCCCAGGAGTCCCAAAGGCCGCCGATACCAAACGGTTCGTTTGATGTCAGTCGGACATAGTACGGCTGTTTTCTTTTTCCCGATGTCGTCCATTCATAGAAGCCAGTAGCAGGTATCAGACACCTTCGTCGGCGAAAGCTGTCACGAAAAGATGGTTTTGTTAACGCAGTCTCTGAACGGGCATTCGTCAATCGCGTGCCAATGGATTGATCTTTCGCCCATGAGGGGATGAGCCCCCACCGAACCAATGAACTCGTGTGCTTCTTAGTTTCGGACTGAAGGCGTATGATCAAAAGTTTTTGAGATGGCGCTATGTTGAATCGTGGTTTTACAGGGGTGCTGAGAGTGACCCGAAAATGCTCACAGATGCTTGACTCATCAGAAGTGAGAGCAAATCGACCACACATAACGTAGGCTCATTCTGGGGGTACGAGAGTTGAAGTTAGAAGAGTTTGATAGTGGTGGCGGCCCCGTAAGAATCCATGTGCGGAGTACGATTGTTTCTTGTGAGCAAGTGAATGATACGCAGGAAATAAGCCAGCTCAGCTCAAAGTGGGTATCAAAGCGGTCCTTGTGTATTCAAGAGTGAAGAGGATTTCTGTTTTAGGTTATCAGTTGCACAAGCCTGCCGTTCGGCAGATTCATAACCGCGAGCAATCTGCTTTACACTGGTTGCTGGTCAACCCCACCAAAAAGCTCGGAAGACGCAAATAGTACGCAAAAAACAGGACATAATTTTTGTTTGCAATAGTGGTTTAATTGAAATAGAAAGTTAGTTGAAACCTGTCGGTCGGTGTGATAGGTTATTTCTTGTTGCAATAGAACTGCAAGTAGAAAATTCTAGGTTCTCCGACTTCTTCTTCAGTCTTCGAAAATTGAGAAATAGACGCTTTTTGTCATGATGCGGTTCACCTCCATCTTACTTCTGATTCCGTACTGCCTGGTGTCCCTGATGGGCCATGCTGGTTTTGACGTAGTTGGACTCCACTCGCACGGGCATTCCGAATGTGAGCATTCAGCGTGTCTCAATAGTGGTGAAGAGGATCATGAGTTTTCTGGCGAACATGCGTCATGCGAACATGCGTCAGATGGTCACAGATTGATTCAAGGTGCGGATAATCAATCACAGAACAAGACTGACGGGCACAATGAGTGCCCAGATGACTGTACCGTCTGTCAGTTTTTTAGTCTTCTGAACGCACAAGGAACCGCTTTTGCTGTGCCTTGTGTAACGACATTTAGTAGTGCAGACACAAACGTGTTTGCTGAACAAAGCACCCTTGTTGCTTTCTGCCTCACGCGTCGTCAAAGACCTCGCGCCCCACCGGTATCTCTCACATAACCGTGCGGATGATCTGATTTTCTTTGAATTCTGAGTCCAGTTTTCTGCCGTTGGCAGGAACTTTTCTTGACCAAAGAATTTCTCCACACGTGGTGTTATGTCCGTGTGTGACAAAAGTTATTTGTGTATTTGATTTGATATGTAATTAGAACTTTTACCTTTCAATTTGGAGTAGAGATGAGATTTCAAAAACAGAAGAACGTGCCACGTGGTGTGGGTTCTAAGCGAAGTGGTTTCACGCTGATTGAATTACTTGTTGTAATCGCAATTATTGGCGTACTTGTTGGCCTGCTCTTGCCGGCTGTCCAGCAGGCTCGAGAAGCTGCCCGCCGAAGTTCATGTTCGAACAACATGAAGCAGATCGGGCTTGGAATACACACTTTTGCTGATGCGAACCCAGAAACGTTTCCAGTCGGTTGGATTGGTAAATTTGAAGAACCTGAACTCCATGGGGACGAGGGAGAAGGTTGGGGTTTTAGCACTCGTCTTCTCCCATACATCGAACAGAATAACCTGTACAACCTGATTGACTTTGATCAGGCGGTTGGTTCTGCAAATGCAACTGTTCGAACAACTGTCATTTCAGCGTTTCGCTGTCCCTCTGATACTGGATCAGATTCCTTCAATCCGGGCCTTGACGGTGGGAGTAATGATGAAGAGGACGCTCCTGATGTAGCAGCCGGTCCAACGCAGTATACTCGTACCAATTATGTTGGAAATTTTGGTTCTGAGCACATTGCTCACGACGATGGAGGAGGTGTTTCTGGTCCCGGTCATGATGGGGACGAAGCAAGTGAGGGCAATGGCATCTTCTTTGCGGGTTTAGAAGGTAATAAAAATGCTGTTAAATTCCGTGATGTCCGAGACGGGCTTAGCAAAACGATTGCCGTTGGTGAGCGAGATAGCCGCATGGGCGGTAGTATGTGGATTGGTATGGGAGAAGGTTTATGTGCTTCGATGTCACGAGTTGTTGGTGTCGGTGAACATGTCTTTA
>JADHSL010000129.1 GCA_016776925.1 Pirellulales bacterium
AGGAAATGTCCAGGAGCCATCAAGAACTTCTTTTTTTGGCTGATACATGCGAACGACATAGTTCCAGCCTGGGGTGATCGGCAGGTAGTTGGGGCTCTTAGAATCACCACCAAAGTGAATGGTGACGGTTCCATCTGAGTTCTTCTCTGCGGTCACGTTATTGACCGAGTAAGCGTCCAACGTATTTTTGTCCATAAACCCTTTTGCGTTGTAAACAGTCACTGAGACAAATCCGTCTACGGGCACCTGTTCAGTAATAACTAATTCATATGGAGTCTTACCATCATTTTTTTCAGGTACGACATTCACATACGTGGCAGCTTCTTCAGGATTCCCTCCCCAACCATAGGCCGTTCCAAGAAGATGGCTGATGGGATTTAACTTTGATTTGTCACCAAACATTCCATTGGTGTTGGGCTTGGTTGACGCCAAGACATTTATCGCGTCGCGTACTTTCTCAAGTGATGTCTCGTCCCAG
This sequence comes from Pirellulales bacterium, assembly GCA_016776925.1. Taxonomy (GTDB): domain Bacteria; phylum Planctomycetota; class Planctomycetia; order Pirellulales; family UBA1268; genus UBA1268. The sequence continues at coordinate 479 of JADHSL010000129.1, forward strand.
TCCGGAACGTCAAAACTCCCCTTACTGGACTGTTTAGAAATAATTTTAGACTGGAGAGAATTTGCAGCCTCAATATCTTTTGGGTCATTCGCATCAACAAATGTTCTGAAAAGAATAAAGACGTAGCGAGTACCAATTTTCTTTCTGGAAAACTCAAACGTGCCTGCTTCATGGATGACTGGTTGCATCGAATGATCTTGGTTAATAACCAGCATGGAAAGAAAGCGGCCATCGGAATCTGGCTTGACGACAGTGAGTGGTGAGGCATCAAGATCAAAAACGCCAGCAGAATAAAGAGTATCACGATTCATCCGGATAACGTCTTGTTTATCAATTGGCGTCGGCTGTCGTATGTGGAAAAATTTTCCAAACGCTCCTTGGTCGACGTACCGTTTGAATGTGAGGTCAGTCTCGGCACGGACGAAGTTATCAACGTTTACGGATTCTGTTGCATTTGCATTATGAAGCCAGCAGCAACTCAGAAAGCTCACAAAGAAGGTGATTGCTGAAAAAAATAAAGATCGTGGCATAATGAAAGTCCTTTAATGGTTTTCGAGTCTGTCGCTTAGGTATTGTGAATCACCCTTCAGCAATTCGTTCGTGAAGCCTTTTTCCGTGTTAGCCTTTGGCGGCTTTCCGCTTTTTCACAAGTTGTTTCTTTTTCGCAGCCTCTGCTTCTTCGTAGTCCTCCATCGAGACGTTGGTGGCAGCAGGAAGATTCATGAATTCCTCGACGTTTGGAAGAGGAATCCATGGGTTTTCTGTCGAGTATTTGTCTAGATTGGCGTTGAGATCTTCCTCGGTCAGCGCTTCGGAAGCGACGCCGCTTTTCGGGACATCGATGCCCGCGACCCATACGATGGCATTGAGGACGATTTTCCGGAAGTCGTTGATTGCCCAGTTACGATGATAGTGTCCACCAGTGAAGCCGACGCCGCGTCCACCGTCTTTGCGATCGATTCCCCACATCAGAGTTTGTGTTTTGCCGATGCCATCGACACCGTGTTGGTTCCAGAGGTTAATGACTCGTTTGAGACGATCAGGGGTTGGGACGGCTGTAACAAGGTCGAGGACCTGGCCACGATCCTTCTGAAATCGCATGTTGTAATAAAATTCATCGTACGCGCGGACGAGGTCAGTGATGCCGTTGGAGATTGGGTGCTCAGGAAGTGCACGGAGGTCAGCGACCCAGTGAGGGTTTACTGACCAACCGGTTTCCATGGCCGCACCAATCCAAGGCCGAAAGTATCTCTCGCCTTCTTCAGGGCTTGGGTGAACGGCATAGTGCATGAACATGAAACCGACGCCAGTCTTGGCAAGTTGATCGGCTTTCTCCCAACCATGGCTAATGACTTTGGTGCCATCGGAGTAAATGATGATGGCATCAACGTCGCCAAAGACGGACTCATCGTCAGGCCAACCATTGATGACAGTGGCATGAATGTCGAGGCCACTTTGCTCGTTGAGGGCTTTGGCAAGGAGTTGGCAGCCAGCGTTGAATTCATGTTCACCAGACTTGTGGGACCGCTCGCCTGCGAGAAAAAGAATATTGGTGGACTCTCCACGTGCATCCGAAAGCCCAAAGGCAATCGACCAGAATACGAACAGTGAGAAAAAGAATTTCATGTACATCAGATTTTCCAACGGCAGTTATATAGATGTTATTGATTCTAGCACGAAATTTTTCTGGGATCGGCAGCATTACCGAGACCCAGTGGAACGCAATGCGAGACCACTTGGAAGCAATCTTTTTCACCTTCTTCGTAGTATCAAACTGGTGTACGAGATACTGTACTACTCGGGCATCTGTGAAGAGTGATGTTCGACAATCATCCAGCGTTCACCGTTCCATCGATAAACGAAAGTGAATCGTGCAGATACCGAAGTGCCATCTTTGAAAGAGAAGGTGTAGATGCCTGAGTTTATGGCCATTTGGCCAAAAGTCCGAACGTTTCCTTCATCAATTTTTCCGACCGGACCGTTTGCAAGAAAGCGAACAAAATAGTCTTCAATTTCTTCATGATTGTGCCGAACGCTATTAGACAGAGTCGGCAATAAAATGCCGTTGCTTTCGTAGAGAGCTGCAACAGTTTTAGGATCACCTGTCTGAATAGCAGCATTCCACTCATCGAATAAAGCAGTGATCTCATTCTGGCTCATGTCATATCTCCTTCGTTCAAAAGATGAGGCGAGCGCCTCATCACAAGTATTAATCGATCCAACTCATTTTACCATCAGTCATGGTGGGGTAATAAACAGTACGGCTGAAAGCCCTTTTCATATGCGAGTACGAGAGTTCTGCTCACCGAGTAGGAGTTGCACTTTTCTTTTATCATTGTTTTTGATGTGGTCGTATTCGGTCAAGTGTGGTCGTTCATGGTCGTGAATGGGTGTCGAGTCCCGTATTTAATTTCTCCGTCACGTTCACGCCCATCCCCACCCTTCCGCCTTATAGCAGCTATTTTGCATCTCTCGTGCTCTCATTCGTTAAACTATTGGTTCCAAGCAGTCGCTCTGTTCCTGCTGGTTTCCATTCCATTCGATTGAGGGTTCAAGTCATGCAAGCCATCTCCCGATTTCAGTGTTTTCGTCCCATCAATACATTCCTCGTCTGCCTTGTATCTCTGGTCTTCTGTGCAGGCAAAGGAATCACATTCGCAGGCACGGTGGATGAATCACAGTCGGCATGGCACACAAAGTATAAGAAGCAGGAGAACGCTCCAGATCCGAAAGAGATGTTGCTTAACACCGATCCGGAACCTGACGTACATGAGGGGTTTACTCCGCTTTTTAATGGCAAGGATCTCAGCGGCTGGACTCCCAAGGGAGGAACGTGCACGTTCGAAGTTGTCGATGGAATGCTTGTCGGTACCTGTGTGCCGGGATCTCCAAGCACCTATTTGAGTACAGAGAAAAATGACTACCAAGACTTCATCTTCACGTGTGATATGAAATGGGAAGTCGATGGAAACTCAGGGGTCATGTTCCGTGCCCAGAGCAAAACGGAGAAAGACAAAGAGATTGTCTTTGGTCCACAGGCCGAGATGGAGGGAATCACCGGTGATCGGTACTGGTCAGGAGGTATCTATGGCCAGAGTTGCGGCGGATATTTCTACCCTGTTTGGTTAAAGGAACATAAAAAAGCTCGTGCAGCGCTTGATCGTGAAGGTTGGAATCGCCTCACGATCTCTGCGCGGGGAAATGTCGTGAAGACATGGATCAACGGTGTTCCCATTGCGCACTGGATCGACGACGGCAGCTATCCACGTGGTTTCTTTGGCCTGCAGATTCATAAAGGATCCAAGGGGAAAGTTCTGTGGAAGAACATTCGAGTGAAACCTTGATTCACCAGTCTAAGAGGATGGTGGTGTGAGCCGATCGTCGTCTGGTACATGCCGGTGATCATGGCCGACCGCAACGTCGAGCAGACCCGTTTCATAAAAACCCTCAATAATCTCCTAGCCGATACCGTGCCTCAGATCATTGGCGGTGGTAGAGTTGATCTACAGAAGATGAAGGTTTGTAGTTTTGGTTTAACGGGTTTGGGATGATGAAAAGATTTTTTAGTTTCGGAAGAGAGGCCGTCGACCAGCATAAGGGTCACTCCGACAAAATCTGCCGGCGTCGGGGTCTTTCTGTCGAGCAGTTGGAACCCCGTCAATTGCTTGCGGTGACGGGTGGGACTGATAGTTTCGCCTACTTTTTGGATGAGATCGATGATGCCAACGTCGCTCTCACGATGCCGACTAGTAGTGTTTCAACAGCGATCAGTACGGTGATTGGTGAAACGAGCCAGGAAAAGCGTCAGAAGTGGACGAGTGATTGGACGAACGAAAATTCTACGATTGATGCCCGTGTGGTCGGTCAGTCGGTTAACTTACAGGGACAGGGCACGGCAGGCAAAAACCTCTGGCCGTTCATCAGTCACTTGTTCAGTTCAGCCGACCCCGTGCCAGCCAGCGGTCGGCTTGCCTTGGCAAAAGAAATTCTCAATGCAGTAATGGTCTATCAACCCAAAGTGCCGGGTGAGCTGGGCCCTGAGTTTCCTCTGCCTGCTGAGGCGACGCCCACAGCAGATGGTGGCTATGTGATCTGGGCGCAGGATTTTGAGTTTGGTCCCGGCCATGCACCAACGGCTGAAGTCTATGCTGGTATTACTGCAGTGCTTTGGGCGGGACGTCAGGTTCTGAATGAGGTTTCACCGGGTTCTTCACCGATGCAGATTGTCCCTGTAGTCTCCAGCAGTATCTTTAAGACTCTTGGGAATCCGAAGACTGGATACTTCAACTCACAATTAATTCTTAAGGGTACTACCGAGATACCCTACCTCGCCGCCCTGGAGCTCGAACCTCTTCCTCAGACTAATAACAGTAAGCCGTCTCCGGCTAATCCATTCGGCGAATGGAACTTTCTTTCGATGCTGTTTCATAATAAGGTGATTGACGGCTTTCTGGGGCAGCAGTATGCGTGGAACAATCCAGGAGCCGTGCCCGGCAGTGTCACAGCTGATACGGTCGCTTTTTTTCCAAACCAAGAGTTGCCGTATGCGATTTTGTCGGCCCATGACCAGCCGAACACGCCGGGGAAAACAACACCCCCCCCTGACTACCCCTGGCCCAACCTGACCCATTTTCCACAGCCACGAAATCCGTCGGCACCCTGGCCGAGTCATCATCAAGGCAGCCTGCCCTTTTCCGCCGGTGTTTATTGGCACCAGGACGTGGATCCTCTCTCAGGCTTTGACCCAGGGACAGTTTTGACACCAACGATTGCCCCGCTGCCTACTGCGACGCCCAAGCCAATGCAGCGGCCGGAGTTACGGCCGGTGACGACGATGGTGCTCGACGGTCCGATCGGGCCAAGCCCAGTGTTGATTTCAGCAGCCGAGGTGAGCATCGCAGCGATCAATGGTCGGCCCGATTTGTCATTTGTGGTTTCCGCTGTCGCATCCGGCCGCGTTGAAAAGTGGACCAGCAGCGACTGGGTCGATATCTCAACACCACCGTCGACGTCCTCGCCAATGGAATTGCTGCAACTTCTCCAGCTGCGGATGGTTGCACCGACTGATCAACTGCGGTGGGTGCCACCTGCCGATACGATTAGTGAGCAGACGGCCTTTACATTGATTGGCTGGAATGGCCAGCAGGCATCAGCCTCGGCTTCAACTCTGGTGATTGAGGCGGGGCCTTTGTTGACACCTGAACTGGTGCTCTGGCATGAGGGCTACAAGGCACCGCTTGATGAACTCTTTCAGCCGCAAGCCTGGGATGCCTACACCGGGGCGATCATCGACTTTGCGACTGCGAAGGGGATTGGCACCGTGATGATGACCATTGATTTTGGCACTACCACTGACACGCTCCCTGACGATGCAAAAGGCTACGTGCAGCAGTTTCTCACGGCAGCTGAAGCAGCTAGCCTTCGGCCAGGGCTGTTTTTGACCTTTGGCACCCAGACGACGGTCGCGATGGCGGCTGATTATCTTTCTGGCTTCAACCATACCCAACCGCTTTTGATCGGTGTCGATGTCGAAAACTTTGTTGACGTCAGCCAGCCATACCCTGAACTCAAAGCGGCCACGATTATGGAGACATTTATTACTCCATTTGCCAATGCCCTCGATGCCAAGGGGGTTTCATATGCCGAGATAAGCCCGATCGGTGGCATGGCGGTAAATAGCAACTGGGCTAATCCCATGACCAATGTCTATGAGTATTATTCAGATGCCAATGGTGTACTTAATCCTCTTTTTGCCAACCATCAAGATAATGCTGCAGCAGCCTTTGCAGCTTTTCAGGATGCGCTGGCCGATCCGCTTAATGCCGATGCTATCGTCAAGCCTGACAAAATAGATGGCTGGCCAGCATTTGCGATTTCCCAGCTTGGGAGCGAATGCCTGGGCGGTGAGTCAGCCACCGGCAAGATGCATCCCTGCGGAATTGCTGACATCTTCGGTACCTGGCAGTGGGATGAGTTTGAACAGTTTCTCGGGTACTACCAGAAGACCTATTCACCCGAGCGGATCGTGATCTATCAGGCTGATCAACTGCCCTGTGACTGGCTTGTGAATGGCTGTCCGCCACCGGCATAATTGAGCTATTGGTAGACTGCCGTTGAGGAAATACTGTGAATCGGTGTAGGCAACGCTCAAGAAGATGGTCAGGAGAATAGTG
>JADHSL010000130.1 GCA_016776925.1 Pirellulales bacterium
ATGCTGCTTGGAATTTTTATTGGCATCAATTTCCTCTCAAGCGCTGTGGCATTTATTGCAGCGGGCCTTCATCTTCGTAAAATTGATACGGTGCAGTAGCGTAGTTTCTCAATACAACACTTGGTTCGACCACCAAACTTTACACCGTGTAGATTGAGAAAAGTTTCTACTGAGTAGACACGTTTCACTCATGCATAAATTTCCACCTCCGAAAAGCAAGGGTTTTCACTTTTCTATAAGACGTATTATTCTTCATGCGTTGACATTGGCTTTGATATCGGAAGCCTCTTTTGGGCTCGCGCAATCGACACCCAATTATGATGAGTCCGCGGTAAGACGATACAGCCTGCCTGACCTTCTGCTCACCCCCAATGAAAAGCCAGTTCTTTCCTCTCTCGACTGGGAAGAAACTGCGCGTCCATTTCAATTTGAATTGCTTGAAAAATTTATTTATGGGCGTCAGTTACCACCTGTTGAGGTCTCAGTTCTTGGCAAAGAGAGACGGGTCGACAAAAAATATGGAGAGATTCCTGCTGTGCGAATTCAAGCGACTCTGCAGATGGGTACAACCGAAAATTCACCCACAACCGACGTGCTTTTATATGTTCCAAAATCAAAGAAAAAAGTGCCTGTTTTTTTAAAACTTAACTTTCTCGGCAACCAGGCAGAAGTTACCGACGAAGATATTGAAATAACTGAGAACTGGGTCATTTCGAAAGAGGGAAACAATCGTGCGACAGAGGCGTCTCGGGGCACAAAAAGTCGACGATTTCCTGTTTCATCAATGCTGACTCGTGGCTATGGACTAGCGACTGCCCACTGTGGCGATTTCTTCCCTGATCACAAAGATGGTCGTGCCACCAGCATTCTGGGGTCTCTCGGCAAACCAACTGGTGAACATGTTCCTGATGATGAACCCGGAGCGATTGGGGCATGGGCTTGGGGCCTCTCCCGGATTCTTGACTGGCTTCTTACTCTGCCTGAGGTGGATCCAAATAGAGTCATTGTCCTTGGCCACTCTCGACTTGGAAAGGCGGCACTTTGGGCTGGAGCTTGTGACCAACGTTTTGCCATGGTTATTTCAAATGATTCCGGCTGTGGTGGAGCGGCGCTCTCGCGACGAAATTATGGTGAATCAATTGAAGTAATAACAAAAAGATTCCCGCACTGGTTCTGTCCAAGGCTAGCTACATTTGCAGATCATGAACGTGAACTCCCATGTGACCAGCATGCACTTCTTGCAATGACTGCTCCAAGACCACTTTATGTGGCAAGCGCTCAAAATGATCGTTGGGCAGATCCAAAAGGAGAGTTTCTTGCAGCTGTTGCCGCAGACCCTGTCTGGAAGCTCTACAACCTTCAGGGACTCGGCACTCAAGCAATGCCACCTGAGAACACCTCAATTGGAAAGATGATCGGTTACCACATTCGTAATGGAGATCATGACCTCCTGCAGTATGACTGGAATCAGTTCGCAGACTTTGCAGATAGAAAACTTCAAAAGGGGACGTTATCACAACCAAATAAATACACGCCGCTAGATTCAAAAAACAAACAAACTTTGTCTGACTTTCATCCTGATCAGCGTTCCTTACCCATGAATCCACCTGAAGACGCAATTATCCTTCTTGGGATGGATAGTAAACCAAAATTTACGGCAATGAATGGTGAACCAATTAACTGGGCCGAAGAAGATGGTGTTCTGACCGCTACACGAAGCACTCGTCACATGAACCATATCGTTTCAACTGAGATATTTCAGGATGCAGACATACACGCTGAATTCATGACATCACCAATTGCACATGGGAATAGTGGGCTCTACATTCACGGGCACTACGAAATGCAAATTTATGACTCATTTGGCGTGAAAAAGATTACCCAGCAAGACGAGGGTAGCCTCTACCGTTTTACGAAACCCTTCATCAACGCATCTCGGCCCACGGGCGAATGGCAAGTTTACGACATACGCTTCATCGCACCGCGGAGACATACCGACGGTCGTATTCGATCCCCTGGTACTCTCAAAGCATGGCTCAATGGCAAGCTGGTACAAAATGGCGTGACCTTCACTGAACCACGCTCTCCGTACATTCCGTACAAGCATGGAGTCACAAGTCACTTAAAAACGATTGAACAGACATTGCGTGAAACAGGAAAAGGCCCTTTGTTTCTTCAGGATCATGGTAGTCCAGTAAAGTTCCGGAACATTTGGATTCAACGGCTCAATTAAGCATCGATTACCGTAGATCGTCTGGAGTTATTCCAGCAGTTTTGTCTTTCCGAAAACCATACATTGTTGGCTCAAAATCTCCGACAATATCCACATCTAAATCTTCAGAGATTTCAGCCTCAAGGCCAACTGCCCAGTAGCAGGCATTTATAATCATTCGACGGACTCCCTCTGAAACCAAATCCGTTGAAGCGCCCATCGTCGTTGTGAAAACTTTACCACGAGGTCCATCCTCGATGGAGTAAGTCTTGACCCATGCGACTGGCATCATCGGATCGTTTTTGGCAATGTTCTTTTTTCCATTCTTTTGCACGCCTTGTACTGGAGGTGACTCGGGGTTCATATTTTCAAGAACCTGACCTAAAACAAGTGGCTTGCTATCTCCTGGTAGCGGCAAACGTACACCGTAGACATCAGTTGGACCCCAGATGTCACCATCCTCAATTCCTCGAAGTATTGGATGCTCACTTGCTTCAGGAGCAAGGATACCTCGTGTACTTTCATGCTTGTGATGTCCATGATGGCTGATCCATGTCTCACCCAGAACCGACCGACCAAACCCTTGGGTCCAACCCTGCTTGTCGCCGTTATAATTAAAGCTGTAATGAGCATAGGGGCTGTCTATGGGCACCTTAAAGGCATGCGTTGCAGTTCGCATGCCAATGACTGGCCGGCCACTGCGCAAATAGTCATCGATTTCTTTCATCTGCTCGTCCGGAAGATTTCGAAAGCGAGTTGCAATCACCATTAAGTCTGCATTCCTGAGAGCCTGGAGCCCAGGAATATTCTTCTGTTCATTTGGAGCAATTTCACCCGACTCTTCATCGATTGCATACAGAACGACGCACTTAAAACCATGTCGTATTGAAAGAATTTTTCCTAATTGAGAAAGCGCCTCTTCACTACGATACTCTTCGTCTCCACTTACCAAGACGACGCTTTTTCCGTGCCCAGCACCCTCGCTCCCTGGGTATGTATTCCATGAATCATCTCCTTGAACAACAGAGCAACCAAGAACAAAAGCGCCTATGAGACAAAGATGGACAATTGAGACAGACTTGCGAATAGCCATTGCGAGAACTCCCCGGACGGTAACAAACAAAGAACGAGAGAACTCTAAAGAATATATTACAAGAAAGCAATCAATACCGTATCGCAAGGCCAGCATCTGAGAAAAAATTTGCCGCTTCTTCCGTCAGCCCCCAACCTACACGAAGACCAATTTCAACATTTTCATTAATCACAAAGTGGGTACCTGGGCTAAAAAAAGGACGACTCACGTCTTCCGAAAGACCTTGCGTAAATGTTCCAAAATACTCGGCGTGGACTTCCCAGCTATTGGTTATTGGAACACGAGCAACAACTGATGGCCCCCAACGACTGAACCATCTTTCTGCATCCTCTGCGTACGCATAACGCAAAGCTGTATCTATTCGCCATTTTTCGGGAAATTCCCAGCCACAAACTATGGTGGCAACAGGTTCTGTTCCAAATTCCTCACCATACATAGGTGTTGTTGCCTCCATAATAAAACAACTCTGGGGAATCAGGCCATCTTGGTCCGTAGTTGCTAATTTAAAACCATAAAGAAAATTGGATTCGTAGAGCGCGCCCCCACCTATTGGAAGTTCTCCTGCCTCAACACTCGTCACGACATTGCCCTGTGAGCCAACTGAATAATTGACGCCAAGCCGCCACTCAAAGACATCATTGGCACCAATACGACAAATATACTCTGGATAGTTATTTGTTGGATTCCCATCGCGATTCTGAATATAGACATGAGACATCTCATTCAGAACAGAACCCGGACGAATTGTGAACGTTGACGGCGTAAATGCATCACGATCAGTATTCAGTTCACGAGGCTGTAGAGAAGCAGCATCACCAATACGGAAGAAAAGTATTGTCAACAAAAGGATACACAGGTGGAACAAAAACCTAAGTACTCTCACCACAAGCTATCCGTTACCATGGTCGCCAAAAAATAGTTGTCTACGAAACCGTGCTATGAAGAGAGATCGTCAACTATCGGTGAAATTCACCTCTCTTTCATAACTACTTCTCCTATTTGTCGGCAATCACCTGTCTTAACACATAGCTACTCTTGCTGTTTATATCGTCTTTTTCGTACTGAACACAGAAAATAATTTGTAACGGCCACCAGCGCGTGATTCGCAATGAGTTTCCGTAATCAGCTCGTATTCTCTTCAGAAACAATCAGCCTTCCGCTAAACCGTCATAGAGAATGCGGTCGAAACTCCGCACTGCAAGTTTGCAGATCTGCCCCGGGCGGGCAACTGCCAGATGAGTGCCTTCACCGAGATCGATAAGGGTTATGCCAATCTTATTACCAGGAAAAAAATCCTGATCCTTGAATACAACAGTAGCTAGACGACATGAGGAAGCCTCCGCATCAACAGACATTTTGAATCGTGGAAGATCAGCTGGCAGTTGACACGTACGAAGTTTGTCACCAATGCCGGTACCGATCGCCTTGAGAACCGCTTCCTTCGCGACCCAGCAATCGAGTATCTCTTCAGGGCTCAGTCTGCCACGACCTTCGACATGCTGTGTCATTTCACTTTCTGAGAAAATTGTGGGGGCCATCAGGTGAGCCCATCTTTGGTTGTGTGTTGTTTTTCGTTTTTCGAGATCAACACCAATCGCACCCTGGTGCGAGACGGCGACAACCGCTTCATCCATCGAATGAGCAACATTAAACTGAATACTACTTTGATGAAGTTCGCTTAGATATGGCTTTCCATAGCGGCCCGTAGTAAGCGCGACTTCCTCTGGCGAGACTCCGATTAAACGGCCTAGCAAAACCCTAAGCCGGCCTCTGCTTACGACGGCTCTTCGTCTCACCTCTGGCAATCGACGTAGAGATCGCTCTTTTTCGTCTTCCGAAAGTACGTTCACCAGGCGAGCATACTCATCGTCAGCAACGTGCAGCGACAAACGAGCGATGGTCACACAAGAATTGCCCGAACAATTCGTGGTCGAAAGGTTGGACGAACTGTCTTCGGCCATCTTTTAGAACCTATCCTGAAAAACACGTGGCCAAAACAACGAGATCCTGCTCTTACCAGAGCAAACCGCTGAAATCAAAAGAGAGAAAGTTATCAATGAAACCTTATCATGGAATTCATAGACACGCCGTCCTCTTCCAGAAACACACATCAACTGACGAACTTATATCACAACAAACACGTCAGCGGGGTGTTCCACCTTAAGACTCTCTCCATCCACTCTGCTAATTTTTTTCAGGAAATGCAGACATCTCTCTCGTACTTCTGCATCAGACTCTCGGCAATTACTTTGAGTAATAAAGTCCAGTAGTTTTTCACCATGGGGACATTTTTCATCAAAACAACGAGTGACATCAACTTCGCCATGTATTCTTTGGCAGGTGAACTCGATATTTTGTTTTACAAGATGTTTTTCAAGACACTTGCTGAACCAAATGTCTTGATCGGCATGATGTGACCAGAAGCATTCCGAAAGTTGATTGAGGTACTCATTGGGAGCTTGCACAATTATCAACCTGCCACCTGGGGCCAGCAGCCTCCTTAACTTTTCGAGCGTATCAGCCGGATTCTTAAAGTAGTAAAGCGCATGAGTCAATTGAATGACATCAAAGGGCTTATTGATATTTAAAGACTCAACCGCCTCCGTCCTGACCTCAAGTTTGACGTTTTGTAAAGCAAGCTTTTCGAAATCTTCACGGAAACGACGACAGGCGACTGGGTTTGGATCAACGCCTGTATATTCGAAAGTTCCAGCAGACGACGCGATCGCCGATATCAATTGGTTGTCGAGTATCCCACTGCCGCACCCTACACTTAGGATCTTCAAGGCATCTGAAGAGCCTTCATGCGAACTAATCAATTCCTTCAACGTCCGAAGAACAAGTTGCTGTTGGCTACTCGAACGCTCAAAGGTTTCATGAGTTACATCAAACCGTTCGTCAGAAAGCTGGCTCGCCACTGGTGATTTATGTATAGCCTCTCGCAATTGATTCAATGCATCTGCTACAGAGTCTGAAAATTCAATAACGCTAGTACTCCTCATTCTTGGATCAAAAATGGCCGCGACCCGCCAAACACTTGTGAGGGCCCACGATTCCATCTCTTAAGTTTGACATAATCACCATCGCTCCACCAACAAGATCGATTATAGACGACTTATACGACACCACGGCTGGATGACAGTCACCCTGAACGAGCACTCTTATCACGTTGAGTCATCCCTCTACCCAACGGAACA
>JADHSL010000131.1 GCA_016776925.1 Pirellulales bacterium
CTCTTCCTTTGGTGACGTTGCCCGATGGTCTCGTTTTAACGGTCGGTGACCTGGGTACAGTGCGTGATGACTTCGCAGATATTACCGCGACGAATCAAATCAATGGTCGGCAAGGAATGGTTGTGTCCATTGATAGGAGTTCCGGTGAAGATCTGCTGGCCATGACAGAAGCAGTCAATGCGTACGTTGCCAAGGTGTCGCTACCGCAAGGGTATCAGATTGTGACATGGGCAGATCAATCGATCGATGTTCGTGATCGACTCGAAATGCTTGTGAACACAGGGACGCAGGGACTTCTGATTGTTTTTGTCATCCTGTCACTTTTCCTTAATTTGAAAATTGCCTTTTGGGTTGCCTTGGGTATCCCGTTTTGCATGTTGGGGGCCGGTGGTCTGATGTTTCTTACAGACCAGACGCTCAACATGTTGTCTATGTTTGCGTTCCTTATGGCAATCGGCATCGTGGTTGATGATGCGATAGTTGTGAGTGACAATATTGAGCGTCATCGTCGACTTGGTAAAAAGCTGGTCCCTGCCGCTATCGACGGTACTGCTGAGGTCGCGCCAAGCGTTGTGTCGAGTGTGACGACTACGGTGATTACGTTTCTGCCGCTATGCTTCGTTTCAGGAGTGATGGGGAAATTTATTGCTGTGATGCCATTCGCTTTCATCACAGCCCTGATCATGTCTCTTGGTGAATCCTTGCTTATCCTTCCCGGCCACCTTTCTCATGAAAAGGGTTTGGTTTTTACAGTACTTGGTTGGCTGCTTTTCCCCTTTCGTGTGTTTCTTCCTGTATTGACCTGGCTGCAAAAGGGGTGTGATCAGGGCCTGCAGTGGGTTGTACGAAACTGCTACCGCCCACTCCTTGATCTTGCCTTAGCAAATCGGCTGAGCACCATGGCGGTTGCTTTGAGTGTTCTCATGATGGCTGTAGCACTCGTTCGAAGTGGTGTAACGCCGTTTTCATTATTTCCCAAAATTGATGCAAACCGTCTGCTGGCAAAAGTTACGTTTCCAGACGGCACGCCATCAAGCGTGACAGATGAAGCGACTAAAAGAATTGAACAAGCTGCGTTCCAGACAGGGCAGGAACTTTCTCAGTCGGATGATTCAATCGTTCGCCTCGTGCATCGCTCAGTAGGGCAGATTGCTGCCCAGGGTGAAGTCGGTCCAGATGCTCGGGTGAGTGGCAGCCATGTAGGAGCTGTAGCCATTGAGCTTGTTGATGGTGAAAGTCGAGATGTCACAAGCGACCAGTTCATAAGCGATTGGCGACTCGCAGCAGGTAACTTTCCTGGGGTGGAAAGCCTTGTCTTTAAGACCGAAAATATTGGCCCAGGAGGGAAAGCGGTTGAATTCAAGCTGTTGGCTCGTAGTGATCCTGAAGCTGTTCGTCAGCTAGAGGAGGCAGTCGAGCGATGTAAGGAGTGGCTGGCCCAATACCCTGGCGTCATAGATATTGACGATGACTCTCATCCTGGTAAGTGGGAGTATCAGATTCGGGTGAAACCTGAGGCCGAAGCAATGGGCGTTTCTCTTGCAGATCTAGCCGGCACTGTTCGAGCAAGCTATTACGGCGAGGAGGTGATGCGGCTTCAGCGAGGTCGTCATGAAGTGAAGCTCATGGTGAGATACCCACAGGAAGAACGTCGAAGTGTTGCGACACTCAATGATATTCGTGTGACGAGTCCTGACGGTATCAAGCGGCCACTTGATGAGTTGGCAGAGATAGAGATCAAACGGGGCTATTCAGAGATAAATCGATTAAGTCAGAAGAGGTCTATAACCGTTGTCGCTGATATCGATGTCGCAAAGAGTTCGCTCACAAGTGGCCAGATTACTGGGGATATGGAAAAGCGACTTATGCCAGATTTGTTAGCTGAATATCCACTTGTGAGCGTTCGATGGGAGGGAGAGCAGGAGCAAACTCAAGAGAGCCTTGAAAGTTTGGGGGTAGGTTTTATTGTTGCTCTGTTTGCAATGTTTGTTCTGCTCACGATGGAATTTAAGTCGTATTTTCAGCCACTCCTGATCATTGCGATTATTCCATTTGGGTGTGCGGGAGCAGTGTTTGGCCATGCTTTGCTTGGGATGCCTTTAACTATATTTAGTATGTTTGGACTTGTTGCATTGGCTGGTGTTGTCGTGAACGACTCCATTGTTTTAATAGATTTTATTAATCATCGTGTTCGGTCTGGCATGCCACTGTTTGAGTCTCTTCGTGAGGCCGGGCGATTGCGATTCAGGCCTGTCTTTCTTACGAGTGTAACGACGATAGGCGGCCTTTTTCCGCTGATGACCGAGACGAGTTTTCAGGCGCAGTTTCTGGTGCCGATGGCTACGTCACTGGTCTTCGGCTTGGCGGCTACAACATTGATTGTTCTTGTGCTCGTGCCCGTCATGTATTCATTTTTTGGGACGTTGGCCGAATCGGTGATGGATGAAGAATCCGATTGGCAGGAAGTAGACGCCGAGTCGGCTACTCATGCCGTGGCCTAAGGTTGTGTCATCCTCTAGTCGCAGTGAGTTGAATCGCTCGAAGGCAGAAGCAGGTAGGACCGATTGAGGCTGCTGTGAAGAACGCTCTATCGGTTGCAAAGGAAGTGGCAGACGTCGCCGTCTTGCATGACATACTCTTTGCCTTCAATGCGTAATTTTCCTGCTGCGCGAATCTCTTTTTCGCTGCCAAGGCTTTCCAGGTCTTCGACGGAATGGATTTCCGCTCGAATAAACCCTTTTTCAAAATCTGTGTGGATGACACCAGCAGCTTGAGGGGCCGTTGCTCCTATTGGCACAGTCCATGCTCGAACTTCTTTTTCACCTGCCGTGAAGAAGCTTTGTAGCCCAAGGGTTGTGTAGCTGGCTCTGGCGAGAACGGCTAGGGCTGGTTCACGTAGCCCAACATCGGAAAGCATCTCAAGACGGTCGCCGTGGTCAAGTTCAGCAAGTTCAGCCTCAAGTTTTGCACACACGGCAACAACATGAGCCTGGACGGAGGACGCAGCCTCACGAACTTTCGTGACCAGTTCGCCGGTTCCTTCGAGATCGGCTTCATCAATGTTTGCCACGTAAAGAATGGGTTTGGCAGAAAGGAGTCCAAGTTCTTTAATAGCCGCTCGCTCTGTATCAATGAGGTCAAGCGTTCTGATTGGCTTCTCTTCTGCTAGATGGCTTTGGCACTTTTTTAGTATCTCGAGTCGGCTCTTGGCTTCTTTGTCCTGCCCCCGAGCATTCCGCTCGGCTTTGGGTAAAATTGTTTCAAAGTGCTGTAGATCGGCGAGCAACAATTCAAGTTCGATTGTTTCCATGTCAGCAACAGGGTCAACTGTTCCGGCAACATGAATCACGTCTGGATCATCGAAGCATCTCACAACTTGTAGAATTGCATCGACCTCACGAATATGAGCAAGGAACTTATTGCCTAAGCCTTGCCCTTCACTTGCTCCCTGAACGATTCCTGCAATATCCACTAGCTTGAGAGCAGCCGGGATCACTTTTTGAGTCTGAACGTGCGTCGTAATTCGATCGAGACGTTCGTCAGGAACGCTTACCATACCCTCGTTGGGTTCGATCGTGCAGAAGGGATAATTCTCACTTTGTGCTGCCTTGGAAAGTGTTAACGCATTAAAAAGCGTACTTTTCCCAACATTGGGCAGGCCAACAATACCAGCTTCCATATGTCTTACGAGGTGGCTGTCGCCGCCCTTTCTCCACCAAAGATAGTTCTTTTTGCAACGACCCACCAACCTGGCCGATCAAGACCCCTGTATGGAGAAGTCTCTGGTAAGTGTTGGATGAGGTATGTGTGGGCTCCGGCCAAGTTGTGGTATGGCAGCGAGGGAAAGAGGTGGTGCAATGCGTGATAACGAATTGAAAACGGAAAGAAAAGGAGGGTTAGCGGATCATTGCGAGTGAAATTACACGAATCCAGAATGTGGGATTCAACGTCACTTGTTTCTCCATCTCCGTCAAAGTGATGGTCGGCAAGTTGTCGCATCTGGTTCATGATAAGTGTCGTTAAGCCAAGACCGTAAAGGAGTGGGATACGACTTAGCGGGGCGGCTCCTGTAAACACAGCAAGTGGGATAGCGGCTGCTCGGATAAAGCAGAGCACTTCCATTGCGGTGATTACCTTCCTGTCGAAGTCGTTGATTTGTCGTCTGTATTTTAAGTTCAGCGTGAGCGAACTGCCCCGTTCAAGTACAAACTCACGAAGTCGTGGATGTAAAAAGGTTAATGGCGCGAGTAGAAAACGAAGGAAAACGATAATTGGGTACGCCAATATGAACAGGCTATAGCAAAGAGCGCTCTTCCAGTTGCCTGCCTCTAAAACGTTGGCGACATACTCAGGATCTTCAGGTGTGCCATACATTCGCTGACTGTGATGGTCTCGGTGATGTCGAGTGAAAAAGCATGAGGGTGTCAGTGTGAAAACACCAACGAGTAAGTTCCAGGCAACTTTAAATGTCCGCATCTCGTTTGCGCCGAGGTGGCAGACTTCATGAATCAGCGATCCTAGTCGATAAAGCCAGAAAACGGCGATTGGAAATGCTACTATTTGCTGCCACGAACCAAGCGGTGCAAGAAGATAAATCATTGCAGCGGAGTAGGCGAAGATCAGGCTCATCAAAAAGTCAGTCCAGTATCGTACCGGCGATACCTTGAAAAAATTTGTGTCAGACTGGCTAATAGTTTTGCGGGCGTCGCGAATCCATGATGGAACGCTGCCTTTGTAGGAAGAGTCTGTCAATTCGTTGTTCGATACGTCAATGGCCTCAACTGTTTGTTGCATTGAGCTCTCCTCTATAAACTGACACAGTGCTGGCGAAATCTATCAGGTGTGATTCTGAAGGGTTAGGCATTGTGAAATCCAAGGTAACGCCGTCTGCTACTAGCATAGGTAACAGACCAAAAACGTCGAAATCTCAAAAGGGGCTGTCGTCTAAAAGCAGCAAAACCACGCCCATAGGTGGTTCTCGCAAAATCCTTGGGCCTTCATTCTACAATCGACGCGCTGACTCAGTCGCCCGAGAACTCCTAGGATGTTGGCTTATCGTCCAGCGGGGCAAGCGGTATCAAGAAAAACACTGTATTTTCGAAACGGAGGCATATCTCGGTCCCCACGATCTTGCCTGTCACGGTCGTACCGGGCCAACACCGCGCAATCGGACGATGTTTGGACCTGCCGGACATTGGTACGTTTACCTGTGTTACGGGATGCATTGGATGCTGAATATAGTGACCGGACGGGAAGGTCTGCCAGCTGCTGTGCTCCTCCGCGGGGCGGGGGAGTCAGTGGGCCCTGGCAGGCTCACAAAAATGCTTGGTGTTACGAAACAGCATGATGGGAGACGAGCCAACTCAGTCACGGGTTTATGGATCGAAGGAGGGGGAGGAGTTCCGCGTCGTCAAATCCAGCGGACGCCGCGTATTGGCGTTGACTATGCTAAAGAATGGGCCAAAAGACCGTTGAGATACATTGTCGATCCTAACATCTTTGAGATGCGTTCCGTAATAACTGAAGGGTCGTACCAATAGTCAAGAGAAGAATACCTTGAAGGGGAAATTGAAATCATGACTGTTTTGCACAGTGAAAGTCGCTATGGTTTCTCGGCCAGATTGCTTCTGGTTTGGGTTGTCATAATGTGTGTGTCAGGAGTTTTTATGACAGATGAAATTCGTGCGGAGGATTCTTCTGCAGTTGCCAAGGCAACTTTTGGAGGAGGCTGTTTTTGGTGTACCGAAGCGGTGTATGCCGAAATACGTGGAGTAAAGAGTGTTACGAGTGGTTACACGGGAGGTCGGATTCCAAATCCAAATTACAAACAGGTCTGCAGTGGTCTTACCGGTCACGCTGAAGCCGTTGAGATTGAGTACGACCCGGCAGTCGTGCCATATGAAAAACTTCTTGAAATATTTTTTGCAACACATGACCCAACAACGCTCAATCGGCAGGGCGCAGATGTTGGCACTCAGTATCGCTCAGCAATTTTCTACCACGATGACACACAGAAAGAGATCGCCAAGAACGTTATTGAAAAGCTCAACGAATCAAAAGTTTTCCCGTCACCGATCGTGACCACACTTGAGAAAGCAAAGGTTTTTTATCCTGCTGAGAGCTATCACCAAGATTATTTTGCGAATAATGGCTATCAGCCCTATTGCCAGGCCGTTGTTGCGCCCAAAGTGGCAAAGGTTCGTAAGGTCTTCAAGGAGCTTTTGAAATCAGACGAACTTCAATGACTACAGCGGTGGGTGCCTGAGTGAAGGTGGATGTTTCCTCTTTTCCGAACAGGTAATGAGTTCAGTCTTCTCCGTATCTCGCGATGAGTTCACCTGCTTCAACTGGGCTGCCAGGGCTTACAAG
>JADHSL010000132.1 GCA_016776925.1 Pirellulales bacterium
GCCTCGCAATAAGACATTGTGCCGCATAGGTGCGAGTTGGTTCATATTCTGACTCGAGCCCATAGAGTTTTTGTATGTGCTGAGGTTCATCACTGATTGACATGACCTGCGGAACCGCCATTTGCATGGAATACGCTAATTCATAATTTTTAATTGCAGATTCAATGCTGTCGTGCTTTCCAAACTGAGCTTCAGCGAAGCCGTCCAGGCTGTTAATAAGGTCGAGTTTTGCTCGTTGGTCTTGTGGCGTTGTCTTGTGAGGCTTGATGTTTGCAACGCCTGTGCCTGATGGCTTGAAAACGGAACCCTGGTAACTGGCCGGAAGAAAACCGCTGCCAAAGCAATCGAGGCCACCTGGAGGGATAAGGCCGCCATTGAGCACAACAAAGCCCGGCAGGTTCTGGCACTCACTACCCAGTCCATAGTTGACCCATGCCCCCATGCTCGGGCGGCCTTGGAGTGCACTCCCCGTGTGAAGAAAGTAGTTGGCAAATGTGTGCTCTGGAAACCCCGACGTCATTGACCGAATGACAGCAAGTTCGTCAACGCATTGGGATACGTGTGGAAAGAGTTCACTCACGGGAATGCCTGAGTCACCGTGCTGTTTAAATTTCCACGGACTTGCAAGCAGATTTCCGTTGTTATTGAACTGAGTTGGTTCGACTTTAAAGAGGTCGCCAGGATCTTTGCCGTTGTATTTATCGAGCAGTGGTTTCGGATCAAACGTGTCGACTTGTGAGGGTCCACCATCCATATATAAGAAGATGACGTTTTTTGCTCGAACCGTATGGTGCGGCCCATGGCCAGCCTGCACTGGTGTGTTTTGCAGTACTGCGTCACTGGTAAATGCTGGATCAGCATGAAGTGCTGCAAGTGCCACTGCACCAAACCCATTTGCGCATTGTGAGAGCATCCCGCGGCGACTCATCGGGCTGGGCCTGTGTTGGTGGCACGGAAATGGTTCGTGGTGAATCATCGGAGGAATATGAACTCCTTCGTGTTCACGAGAGCGTGAGCTAGTTCTGACCAACAGGTGTCATCAAAGTCATATGCCTTGTTGTCGGATGTCTTTGAAGACAGGAACGCAATGGATGTTGCTGTTTCTTGTTCGGTTGGATAACGCCCGAATGCCGAGAGGTACATCCATTCGATGCGCTTGGAGGCGGCGTCGAAGCCAGTGCCGGGTGTGTTTTTTGCTGCTTGCTTGCTCCAGTCGTCTGCCAATTCAACGACGAGCGGATCATTCAAAAGAATTAGGGGTTGGGCCGGAACGTTTGAGACATTTCGGCGGCCCATGGAGCTGAATGGAGTTGGCGTATCGAATGCCAGCATGAAAGGCGAGAGGAAATTACGCCGCACGGAAATATAAATAGAGCGACGACCATCGCCATCAAGGGAACCACTTTTTTTGGGCCGTCCCCTGCCGTTCATAAATGATGTCAGATGGATTGGAACCGGAGGACCGAACGCGGTTGTATCGAGGCGGCCGGAAAGTGTGAGGAGAGAGTCTCTGATTGCTTCACCCTGCAGACGCCTCGGGGGGCGGTGGTGCCATAGCAGATTGTTCGGGTCCAGTTGTTTTGCTCTCTGGTTGGCATGGCTCGACATCTGGTAGGTCCGCGAGAGGACGATGTACTTGATCATGCTTTTGATGCTACGGCCTCCTTGCAGGAATCTCATCGCAAGATGGTCCAGGAGGCGAGGGTGCGTTGGTCGTTGTCCGAGAAAGCCAAAGTCGTCAGTGGTTGGCACAATGCCACGGCCCATGAGATGGTGCCAGATGCGATTGACAATGACCCGCGAAGTCAGTGGATTGGTTGGATTGTTTACCAGCTCTGCCAGTTGAAGCCGGCCACTCCCTTTTTCAATCGAAAGTGGCTCGTTACCCGAGATTGCAGTGAGGAAGTGCCGGGGCTCAATTGGTCCTGGTTTGGCTGAGTTGCCGCGAATCAGAATACGGTCGTCTTCACCAGTTCCGTCCATCATCGACAGGGCAAGACGTGATGTACGGACAATCTGAGAGGAAAGTTGTTCTCGTTCGCCTTTCCATGAAGAAGCGATGTTGCGTACCGAACGTTCGGTGTCGTCATTCAGTATGGCTTCGGCTGTCTTTGCATACTCTTCATATTTTCGGTTGCCCTCATTTATTCGTTCTTCGAATGTGGCTAATTCATTCTTGGAGAGCCCTTGGACAGCAAGGCGAACAGCTATCTGCTTATTTGCCTCAGGTATGAATTCCAGGTGGACGCGATGACCCACGTATCGGCCGAGGTTCAGCCGCACCCATCGCTGACCCTCCTTGAAACGAACAACAGTCTTTTGATGGAGTGGCCCGGCAACCAGACGATGCGAGTCGACGCAGGCAACAATGTGCCCCGCGCCATCAACCAGGCAATGAACCTCACCATCTTTTGATTCAAAGGTTGGTGAGCGAAGCGTTCTGCCGCTCTTCGGAATTTTTGTGAGCACGCTTTGGTTTTGGATAGACCCTTCTGTTATCGATTCGAGGCCATTCCAGAATGGATCATTGACTGCGGCACCAAACGTACCGATTTTCAGGTGGCCAGTGTCGTTGTCCAGGTATGGCTCCCCTGCTCTTCTTGGAGATAAACCAAAAATAAATCCATCCTGAAGAAATTCGTCGTGGGAAAGATTGGAGTAATCAAACAGCACGGAGTCTTCCAGCAATGAATCATCAGTCAGTTTTGGTGCATTGTCCGGGGCCGGAATATCACGGCTCTCAAGCAGTTTACGAATTTGGCGTTGGTGAGAGGTGTTGATTTCAGCCAGTTCGATCGCAGTTTTCCGGTTTTGCTCCATGGATTCAAAGCGAACCTGGCGATAATCACTGCTTTGTAAAAAACCGCTGAGTGAATAGTAATCAGCCGTTGATATGGCATCGTATTTGTGGTCGTGGCAACGCGCGCACGCAACGGTGACGCCAAGGAAGGTCTTCGAAAACACATCGATCATGTTATCGAAACGATCTGCCTCATCTTTTCGGATGTCGACTGGCGAATGAACCCATTCACCTAAAAACCAGAATCCCGTGCCAAGAACAGATTCATTGAATTTGTCCTTGGGGTGCAGTCTGGGGTTCGTCAGGAGATCACCAGCAATGTGTTCGCGGACAAATTGGTCGTATGGAACGTCAGCATTGAGCGCTCGAATGACATAGTCGCGGTATTGAAATGCATTGGGTGTGTCATTGTCGAATTCATGCCCTCGAGATTCTGCGTAGCGGACAATGTCCAGCCAGTGTCGTCCCCATCGCTCACCAAAGTGTGGGGATTCAAGCAGTTGATCGACAACGTGTTCAGTCGCCTGCGGGTTTTTGTTCTGGATAAATGCTTTGACTTCATCTGCTGTTGGGGGCAGGCCAATCAGGTCGAAATACAGGCGTCGAAGAACTGCTGTTCGTTCAGCATCTCGAGATGGCTTAATATGAGCTTGTTCGAGTTGTGAAAGAATAAAAAGATCGATGTCATTATTTACCCATGCTGCATTGTGAATGGGTGGCAGTTCAGGAGTATGCATGGGCTGCCATAGCCAGAAATTGGCTTTTCTGTTTTCCAGATCAAATTCCTGCACAGTCTCCTTGGTAGGAGCAGGTTCGTTCGGCCAGGGAGCACCGATATCGACCCAGCGGGTGAGTGTCTGAATGTCCTCGTCGCTCAGCTTTCCTTTCGGTGGCATTTCATATGAATCGTAATGGACTGCTTCGATGAGCAAGCTTGCGCTGGCATCACCAGGAATGACAGCGGCACCGGAATCACCGCCTCGTAAATGAGACGATCGACTATCAAGGAGAAGGTTTGCTTCGACACGCTTCGCTTGAGTACTGTGGCACTCATAACAATGTGTCGCCAATAGTGGTCGGACATCTCGCTCGAAAAACTCAAGGTGCTCGGGCGATGGCGATTGCTCTTTAGCTTGAGTTGAGGTGCCTGCGGCACACAAGAAGCCGTGAATCAGAAACAGGATTAAGAATAGACGCATATCTGAAATCACAATACGAAAGAAAAGACCATGAAAGGTTCACCCAAACGTCATAGTCACATTCTAACGCTTCTGTGATTACACGGCCTGGTAAATCCACGTCGCCAACCTCAAACGCATTACGAGACAGGAAGGAGTGTTCTTCTGGTCATTAAAATTCGAAGGAATTGTGTTTTTTTCTTTGTCTCTTCATCCCAATGCCTAAAATCTTTCCAGTTTGAACTGTAGTTCGGTTTCGAGGAGATTGTTCACAGGAGGTGCGAGATTCATGGCATTGCAGGCAACGGCAACACGACCGGAGGCATGGGGCTGGCATCTGCTGGGACTCATCAACCCCGTTGTGGTGATTGCTGGAAATTTGCTTGGAGGGCCGTTCGTCACCGCCGGAGTGATTTACATGCTCGGCATCGGCCCAATGCTTGATGTCGTGTTGGGAAAGTCTGCCTTGCTGCAGCGTCCTTCGCGAGATTCCGGGCGACCATTTGAAGTCATGCTATTTGCTCATGCCCTACTCCAGTTACTTGCTGTCGGCACACTGCTTCTGCTTGCAGCGGGCGGGGCATCAGTGTGGATTGTAGTTTTCGCTGCAGTGAGTACGGGTATCAATTCAGGAGCTTCTGGGCTGATCGTCGCTCACGAACTAGGACATCGACGAAAGACATCGTTCTCGTGGTGGATTTCGCAATTGAATCTTATTTCGGTTCTCTATCTTCACTTCACAACTGAACACAATCGAACGCACCACAAACATGTGGCTACTACAGCTGATCCAGCGACAGCGCGTTACGGAGAATCAGTCTGGTGGTTTGTTGCCCGGACGGTACCGGGGCAGTTTCTTGATGCCTGGCGACTTCATGCTGCCCGTGGTCACTCGCCGATCACCAACCCAGTTGCCCGTGGTGCTGCATGTGAGGTGCTGCTTGTGGTCAGCATTGGCGCGTTCCTTGGCCCAATTCCAGCTCTCGCGTTTCTGATTCAGGCGGCGTCCGCTGTGTTCCTGCTTGAATACATTAACTATCTGCGTCACTATGGTTTACAACGAGATGTTGGTAGTCGTCAGACTGCTGCGCATTCGTGGCAATCTGAAAACCGTTGGTCTCGATGGACGTTGCTGGAGTTGACTCGTCACCCAGCTCATCACCTTGAGGCTGGAAAACCTTTCTGGAAACTGCAGCCGTATGAGAATGCACCTGAACTACCGTCCGGCTACTATGGCTGCTTTTGGGTTGCGTTGATACCACCTCTGTGGCGTCGACTGATTCATCCGAGAATGCCTTCAACCAACACACTGGTTGTTCATAAGGAAACCGTGTAGATCGTGCCATGTTCCTGATTTATGGCGTTGGTTGCTAGCGGCTTAGAATGGCACATCATCATCGGCCGCTTCTGCTAAGACAGAGTCGATGTCAGGCCCCGCGCCAGATTGAGCAGAACCGCCTCCGTTGAGAACGCGAAACGACATCGCCTCAGCAGAGAGGAAATACTTTGGTTCGCTTGATTCATCACGTTGCCAGCGTCGACCGCTGAGGCGATAGGAAACCTCAATTTCATCGCCAAGATGTAACTCATCAACAGAGTCACAGGCGTCTTTCAAGAACTCGACGGGAATATAGTTTGTAAATCCACCGCCTTTGGTTTGCTCAAGAACAACGAGTCGCTTTCGAAATCCCTTCTGCCCATATGTTTTGGTTTCTTCGATGAGGTGAATCGTTCCTTTGGCTGTGGCGTCACTCATTTGCTTCTGGATCTTTCTTCAGTTTCTTAACGTGTGTTGTCGAGTCGACACATTCAATCAATACGGGGGAAAATTGTTGTCGAAATATTACCTGATTCTAGCGAAATCATACAGAAAGGTTGGAAAGTGTTTGGTTTACATTGATAAAACGTGGTGCGACGAGGCTGGTGTTCCATTCCAGCAGTCTGCTAGTCTTCTGAGATGAAGAAGAGTCAAAAAGCCAAGGGGAGAGATTCCCATGAAAACGATTCTCTATCACCTTCAGGGGATGACGCTCCTCCGACTCGGATCGTCGGGTTTGACCCTGGGTTGAATATCACCGGGTATGGCGTTATTGAAGTCCTTCCCGATCAGCACGTGCGTCTCGTGGAGGCTGGTACGATCCGGCCAAAAAGTAAGGATGATATTGAGAAACGACTGCACGTAATCCACTCCGGTGTCTGCGAGATACTGGAGGCATTTAGGCCACAATCGATGGCGATTGAGCAGCTCTTTGTCCATGTCCGTTTCCCAAAAACAGCGATTCTGATGGGTCATGCTCGTGGTGTGATCTGCCTGGCTGCTGCACAAAAAGGAATTGAACTGCACCATTATCTGCCGAATCGAGTAAAAAGCATGCTGACAGGAAGCGG
>JADHSL010000031.1 GCA_016776925.1 Pirellulales bacterium
AGAGGACTGGCATGGTGTCTCATCTCATTGCTGGTGGGTCCTATTGCTACTTTTTTAATTGTGATACTCAGTCGTATTGAGAATGATTAGCGTGCGAGAGCGCTGAGGAACTCACACACGGCCAGAGTACGACCGCCAGAGCAAAAATGGCGAGAATTCCGCCACACTGCCATGGATCATGCCATCCATACAGTGTGGCAAAAAGAAGTGTCGCACCGCAGTACATTGCAGCAGCAGCCAACACAAACCGCGATGGCTGTGTTGATTCATCAGGCTTATCGCGGGCCTGCGTCTTGGACAAGAAGAGCGTTCCGACAGTCAGGGCTGAGCACAAGGAGAGCGTCACACCAAGAGCGCCCAGCAAATCTCGCAACGTCGACACATAGACGAGGATCAGGGCGAGACTCGTTTGAAGTACGACTGCCCTGCTTCGCCCAGCCTGTCCTTGTAGCCATCTGGGTAAAAGTCCATCGTCTGCCATTGCTGTGGCGACACGTGAACCGGCCATTGTCATTCCTGCTGCGGCAGACAGAGTCGAAAGGACAATGACGAATCGCATCCACCACTCAGCGGTTTCACCACCGAGAGCCGCAGCGGCAACCGCTGCAACCTGTGACTGACCAGCTAAATCGGCAATTGGTGCCGAACGAAGAAAAACATCATTGATTGCAAAATAGAGAAACGTCGTAATCAGCGTGCCCACAAGCAGAGCCAGTGGTACCGTTCGTCGCCCCACACGAGCTTCTGATGCAACGTAAATCGCTTCATTAAATCCTGTGTAACTAAACATGACCCACACGACCGCCATTGCGAATCCACCGATGGTTGCATTTGGTAGCGGAACATCCATTGGCTTTCCTGTAGCTTCCAGTGGCCAGCCAACAACTGAATACCCGAACACAATGAGACATAGAAGTGTCAGAATCTTCAGAAGCACAATGGTGGTATTGATTCGTGCTGCAACCCGCCCTGCCTCGACATGGATCAGGCAACAGAGAATCAGCACCACAGTTGCAATCGTCTGACTGGGCATCCATGCCGGTAATGCCAGAATACCTTTGGCATACTCCTGACATGTCATTGCCGCAAAAGCTATCCCCCCACTGAACCCAGCTGTTAACGACACAAGACCAGCAAGAAATCCACAAAATGGATGGAGCCAACGGGAAAGATAAAGATACTCTCCACCAGACTTTGGCAACCGACGTACAAGGCCTCCATAGGCGACCGCACCACACAGAGCGACAAGGCCACCAACAAACCAGGCAGCCAGCACAAACACCCGTGAGCCAAGTGATTCAAGCGCGAAGCCTGATGTCACAAAAACACCTGAGCCAATCATGCCCGTAATGACTAGCGCCGTTAATGTCGTGAGGCCAAAACCTTCTGTAGGCGAACTCTTGTTCGATGAAGAACTCGTATTGCTATCAACTGAGCATGAACTTTTCATCACGTTTCTTGATTACCTGGAACGAGGTCTTCTGCAAGAAAAAGATCCGTCGACTTTACAAAGCGTACAGAATTCGAGTTATTGAAGAGGATCTACTAAAGCCTTCTAAAACTTCATGGTAGACTGTTCTCCCGAAGTATTCATGTTTTTCTGTCATTGATGGATAGATTACACCAGTTTCAGAATCCATTCGTACGATAGTCCAAGGCGGGTGTGAAACACGTGCCGGTGGAGAAGTCATTGTTCGTTACGTGACCGAGTGTCTTTTGACAAACTGCCTGGAGAAATGAATCGTGGCGAAGAACGCACCATGTCGATGCATATTTCTGTTCCACCTCCTCATTACAATCATGACATCAATATTTGCAAGCCAAGCAGCAGCTGACGGGCTACCAACTGTTGGAAGTGTTGAACGATTGCATCCAGATATTGACGCACTCATTTCACCCAACGCCACAATCAAAGTGCTTGCAAAGGGTTTTAAGTGGTCAGAGGGGCCTGTCTGGATTCCGGATGGAGACGGGGGCCTTCCTTCTCAATCGTTGTTATTTAGCGACATTCCAAATAATCGCATTCATTGCTGGAACTCACAAAGTGGGCTCTCTGTTTTTCTTGAACCTGCTGGATTTACCGGCCCGGCGAGTTACGGAAAAGAACGAGGAAGCAACGGCCTAGCACTCGATACAGAAGGCAGACTGCTCTGTTGCGAGCATGGCGACCGAAGAATCAGTGTGCTTGAAAAAAATGGTGGTAAACGAACGCTTGCTGATGCATGGGACGGCAAGCGTTTTAACAGCCCCAACGACTTAGCTGTTCATGCCTCCGGGGCAATTTATTTCACAGATCCTCCATACGGACTTCCTGATGGATTCGATGATGCACGACGAGAAATAGACTTTTGTGGAGTCTTTCGGGTGGAGCCAAATGGCACCGTTGATCTCCTCTGCAAGACCATGACACGTCCAAATGGTATTGCATTTTCACCTGATCAGAAAAAACTGTACGTAGCACAGTCTGATCCTGATGAGCCTATCTTGAAAGTATTCAATGTCGGTGACAACGGAATGCTCGATGCTGGAAAAACATTTTTTGATGCTAGGAATCTTTCAGCAAAGCGAAAAGGCAACCCTGATGGCTTGGCGGTTGATACGAAAGGAAACCTGTTTGCAACGGGTCCGGGTGGTGTCTTGGTCATAGCAGCAGATGGAACTCACCTTGGAACAATTCTCACCGGACAGAAAACAGCGAATTGCTGCTTTGGCGAAGACGGTCGTTCGTTATTCATGACAGCCGACATGCATCTTTGCCGCATACGACTCACAACCAGTGGTTGGTAAACAATCATCTTCATTGTGAGATAATTTCTTGAGGCGGCGATCTTAGACTGTTGGCCACGCAAAGAGCCGAAGCAGGTTTCCATCGGGGTCATTGGTCACAAGTTCTCGAAATCCCTCAGGATGAGTTTTCGGTTCAACAACATCTGCATTTGCCTCTCGAAGGCGAATGCACGCAGCCTCTAGATCCGTTACCTCGAAGCCGAGACTCCAACGTCCACTGGCCTCACCGGCATTCTCCCGACTGAGGATTGCGACCCGCGTATCACCCGCCTCAAATAATGCATAGCCATCATCAACAACACGGACCAAAACCCGGAGACCGAGAATATTTCGGTACCAAAATACCATATTGTCCCACTGGGACGTCCGTACTTCGACGCTGAATAATGCCGGTCTTTGGTGGGCTCGTAGATCCATTGTCACTGGTCACTCTGAGGTCTCAGGCTCGTCTCAACATCATTTTATTATAGGTCCGGGTTGTACCCTGAATGCCCCGTATTCGACTAGAGTCCGGTTATGGCTTCTCTCTGGGATGGCTGCCCTTTCGAAATTTGTGAGAAAAGCAGACAATGAGTTATTCCGTTGTTGGAAGTCCTTCGTATCCTCAGGAAACCTAGAACCGACAGATGTCTTCTCCGTCACCAATTGATACCGATCAGCCTTCGTCTACTGTCACTGCTCTTCTCCAGGCACGTCGAGATAAACTGGCAAAACTTCAGGAACTTGGGATCGATCCATGGGGCAGTCGATTCGATAACTCCCAAGCTGTTGCATCGATTCGAAAAGAGGGAGAATCCATCGCCCAGGATGCTGATGATGGGCCAACCGTTCGCGTTGCGGGCCGCATCATGCTACTCCGCAATGCTGGTCGATTGGTCTTTCTTGATATTGTTGACCGCACTGGCCGCCTTCAGGTCATGATCGGTAAAAAGCAGGTCGGCCCAGATACCTGGCCAGTCGTGGGCTGCCTTGATCTTGGTGATATTATCGGAGTCGAAGGCAGACTTGGTTATTCAAACTCTGGTGAAATGACAATCTTCGCCAGCAGTCTGACATTCCTCACGAAGTCACTTGAAACACCGCCCGATAAATATCACGGCCTCGTCGATCCAGAGTTGCGTCAACGGATGCGTTACCTCGATCTGATTCACGGTGAGGGTGTACGCGACAGATTTGTTGCTCGAAGTCGAATTATTGAGGCAATACGGCGTGTCCTTACCGATCGTGGCTATCTTGAAGTTGAAGGACCAACACTTCAAGAAACCGCTGGTGGAGCGGCAGCCCGTCCTTTCACAACTCATCACAATGCACTCGACATGCCACTGGTGATGCGAATCGCTCTAGAGCTCCATCTGAAACGATTGCTTGTTGGTGGCATGGAACGAGTTTTTGAGCTGGGTCGTGTCTATCGCAACGAAGGCATAAGCCCCCGACACAATCCTGAGTTCACCATGATGGAGGCATACGAGGCCTATGGTGATTACGCCTCCATGATGGACCTGACAGAAGCTGTACTCGTTGCAGCCGCTGAGGCCGCAGGCACACCGGAGACATTCAATTGGATGGGGCACGACGTCAGCCTGAAGCCACCCTTTCCTCGAAAGCGATACGATGACTTGCTTGCTGAGGTGACGGGCTGTGACCCAGAGGATCCAGCGAGCGTGGCGGCTGAGGCGTCAAAGCATGAAATTGAAACAGCGGGCCGGCACCCAGATGTCATCAAGAGTGAACTTTTCGAGGAAACGGTTGAAAAGACACTCTCCGGCCCAATCTTCGTCATTGATTATCCAGCTGCTGTCTGCCCACTGACTAAGAGAAAAAGTGATGCTCCGGACATTGCTGAGCGATTTGAGCTGTACGTTGCTGGCATGGAGTTAGCCAATGCCTATACAGAACTCAATGATCCTGATCTCCAGGAAGAGCTTTTTCGGACACAGTTAGACGGTCTTTCCGACGATGAATCCATGGCCCGAATGGATCATGATTTCATTAAATCACTTCGACACGGCATGCCACCAGCCGGTGGCCTCGGTATTGGAATTGATCGCCTTGTCATGTTTTTGACACAGGCCAGCTCAATCCGAGACGTCATCCTCTTTCCAATTCATCGTCCCCACACTGGCGGCTGATGCTGCGTTGGCGCTATGTACAAACTTCTTCTCTGTTGGCGATATCTTCGTACGCGATGGATAGCACTGGCAAGCGTCATTAGCGTGACGCTCGGTGTGGCAACAATGATCGTAGTCAACGCGGTCATGGCGGGTTTTTCGAATGAAATGCAAACCCGTATCCATGGAATCCTCTCTGATATTGTTTTTGAAAGCCACTCTCTTTCTGGCTTTCAGGATCCACAATGGCACATCGATGAAATAAACCGAGCTGCAGGTGATCAGATAGCCGGTATGACTCCAACCGTTGCTGTGCCGGCCATGCTCAGTTTTCAGGTCCGTGGCCAGTGGGTTACACGGCAAGTTATGTTCATCGGCATTGACCCAAAAACCCATGCACAAGTAAGTGACTTTGGCAGATATCTTCAGCACCCTGCAAACCGAGAACAGCTTTCTTTTGATCTACGAGAGGGTGGCTACGACACAATTGATAGCCAGAATCCAACTGAGACTCCAACCCGACCTGCTCTCGAGCATGCGGGCTGGCCACACCGTCGAATGCGCGTCAATCGAGAACGTCTCTGGAAAGAGCGGCTTGAATCAAAAAATTCTGCAGAGAACTCTCCGGCACGCTCTGTCGACCAACAGGTTGATGCCATGCTTGCCGCAACGAGTCCCGCCGACGACTCTTCTGAAACACCATCTGATACGGCTGCCACGGATGAAAAGCGAACGAATCCGTTCCAGACAGCTCGGCCAAAACAAGGGCATGTCATGGACATGGCTGAAGAACAGTTCACGGGCATCGTGCCCGGTATTGGATTAGCCAGCTTCCGAAACCGTCAGGGAGTGGATCAATTCCTCTCGCTACCGGGTGATGACGTCAAAATAACTTTCCCGACAGCCGGCACACCACCCAAAGCTGTTAGTGACAATTTTACGATTGTTGATTTCTATGAAAGTAAAATGAGTGAATATGACTCAAACTTTGTTTTTGTTCCCATCGATGCACTTCAGCGAATGCGAGGCATGATTAATCCACAAACTGGTATTCCCAGTGTGAATTCCATTCAGATTCGCCTGAAACCAGATGCAAAACTCAACGAGGTTCGAGATCGTTTACGAGAAGTCTTTCCGTCAGATCTTTATGCAATTGCAACATGGAAGGATAAACAGGGACCGCTTCTATCAGCAGTTGATATGGAGATGGCCGTTCTCAATATCCTGCTCTTTCTTATTATCGCAGTTGCAGGATTCGGCATTCTCGCAATATTTTTTATGATTGTTGTTGAAAAGACACGTGATATTGGAATCCTGAAAGCTCTTGGGGCAACGTCTTCAGGTATCGCTGGTATTTTCCTGGGATACGGGCTGTTCCTTGGTCTTGTTGGTGCCGGTGCCGGTCTCATTCTTGGCCTGAGTATCACCTGGAACATCAATCAGATACGGCAAGCGGTCGAATGGTGTACAGGATCAAGAGTGTTTGACCCATCCATTTACTACTTTTTTCAGATTCCAACGATCGTTCACCCGGTGACAATTGGCTGGATTATCGTCGGCGCAGTAGCCATTGCGATTGGCTCGAGTGTTTTACCTGCTGTGCGAGCAGCCCGCCTCCATGCAGTCGAGGCTTTGCGACATGAGTGATTTAGAAATGCCAGCACAGAAGACGCCGATGTTGGAAACTCGGCAGATCTACAAGCAGTATCAGTCCGGGTCAACCACCCTGGATGTTCTTCGTGGCGTTGACTTCACACTTGAGCAGGGTGGCTTTCTTGCAGTGGTCGGTCAGAGTGGATCTGGAAAAAGCACGCTGCTTCACGTCATGGGACTCCTTGATGCTCCTGACAGTGGTGAAGTCTGGATCAATGGACAACGAATTGACAACCTGCCTGGTCGAGAAAAAGACCGGCTCCGAAACAACTCGATTGGCATGGTCTTTCAGGCATATCATTTACTCCCTGAATTCACCGCTTTGGAAAACGTGCTTGCACCTCTACTCATTCGGCATGGCATATTCAATTGGTTCTCACAAAAGCGAGCAGCACACGAACAGGCAGAAGCGCTCCTTGATCGATTTGGCCTGAGCGACAGGCTACATCATCGACCAAGACAGTTGTCTGGAGGCGAAATGCAGCGAGTAGCCATAGCCCGTGCTTTAATCACCAAGCCGCGAGTCTTGCTTGCTGACGAACCTACAGGCAACCTCGATGAAGAAAGTGGTGCAGGGATCATTGAAGCGCTTGCTGAGTTGAACCAGGACAACGGTCTATCTATAGTGCTCGTCACACATGATGCTGATATCGCCAGCCAGGCTCGTGGTATTGTTCGGCTTGCTGCTGGTACCGTTGATATGATCAACCCGGGGGCAACCGGATCAGCAGCTTGATCGATGTCGAACCAGTTCTGCCAAAAGGATACTACAAACAATGTCTCGAACCATCTTCATGAATGACCACCTCGTCCCTGAAGAAGACGCTCGCGTCAGTGTTTTTGATCATGGACTTCTTTACGGAGACGGTGTTTTTGAAGGCCTCCGTAGCTATTCAGGACGAGTCTTTCGGCTCAATGCACACCTTGATCGACTGTGGGCAAGCGCCCGAGCAATCTGTCTCGAGATTCCAATGAGCAAAGACCGCATGGCACAAGCAGTACTTGATACGCTCGCTGCGAACAACCTCGAAGATGGCTACATACGACTGGTCGTTACGCGTGGTACTGGCACGCTTGGACTCGATCCAAACAAGTGCAGTAACCCACAAGTTATTGTTATTGCCGATACGATCAGTCTGTATCCGAAGGAATTCTACGAGCAAGGGCTTCGAATCGTCACTGCTGCAACGCAAAGGATTCAAACAGCAGCGCTCTCTCCTCGAATCAAGTCACTGAATTACTTGAATAACATCATGGCTAAGCTTGAAGGCCTTCAAGCTGGCTGTGTCGAGGCACTCATGCTCAACCACAAGGGAGAAGTCGCTGAATGCACAGGAGATAATGTATTCGTTGTTCGGGGTGAGCGATTACTCACACCACCACCTGACGCGGGTATTCTCGAAGGCATAACCCGGGCAGCCGTCATGGAGTTAGCAGACAAAGAAGGCCTTGATTGCCGAGAGACCTCCCTGACACGACATGATCTGTACACTGCTGAAGAATGTTTTTTAACCGGAACAGCAGCTGAAGTCATTCCGGTCGTAGAGATTGATGGGCGCACAGTTGGCGAAGGCACTCCTGGTCCAATCACCCAAAAACTCAAGGATTGTTTCCATGCCCTTGTCAGGCAGGATGGTTGAGGCGGAGATTCCTCCTAGACTACTCGTCACCGAATGCTTCGTACCGTGACACATATCCAGGCTCCTGTGCTTTGATTACTTCAGCTTCGTACTCAGCCAGCACGCTGTCCTGAATGAATTCACGACACTCTGCATTAATAGGATGAGCGATGTCTGCATATAAACGCACACGACCATCATCATTACGAGGAGGATGTTGCCTGATCATTTTGTTTCCACAAGCATTGCAAAATGCAGCTTTCAGTGGATTTTTAGAATTGCATTCCCCGCAATGGATGCACAACTTCCGACTTGGCATTGCCACAAAGAGCCCATGAGGGCCGCCGATCAATTTCAAATCACGGATGACAAACGCATTGTCTATCGTAATTGAACAGAACGCCATGAGCCTTTCAGCTGACTTCTCAACAAGCTTGATTCTGACGTCAGTGATCTCCATGGCATTCCCCCATTGGCCATCTCACCGGTAACCCCACGTCAGTAGTACATCATGTTATTCCATAATTACCAAGGGCGATGTCCCCGTCGCCGTGGTGCGAGTCGAGTCGCGACAACATAAGGCCATCCAGCGGCTTCGAGGCTCGCCGCCAGCTGCCTTGCTTCGTGTGTTGTTCGGCACACACTAAAACAGGCGCTTCCACTCCCTGTGAGGATCGGATGCAATGCATTGTGCTTTGCCATATCCGTAAGTAATTGATCCACTGATGGTGCAAGAGTTTGGGCTGGTTCTTGGAGACTATTGTGCATCAGCGGAAGAGCCTGTCGGAGTACGTTCCCTTGCAAGGCTGTAGCCAGCGCTGACGCTTCACCACGGCGATGAGCATCGAGTTCACACGCCGCGTAGACCTGTGCTGTTGAAAGACCTTCTGATGGGCAGGCAATTACGACATCGTATGCAGGAATGCCATCTACCGGCGTCACCTGCTCACCTCGCCCACTAACAACACCAGCCGTCCCTGCAAAAAACCAGGGGATGTCACTTCCGAGCTCTGCAGATAAGGTAGCAAGCTGATCAAGCGACCAATCAAGATTCCACAGTTTCACTGCAGCAAGAAAAGTAGCTGCAGCGTCACTCGATCCGCCACCAAGACCAGCACCGGAGGGAATGTGCTTCTCGAGACGAATCGTAAGACCAGCGTCACAATTTGACTGTTCAGCCAGCAGACGAGCTGCACGGAGTACCAGATTGGTCTCATCCTCAGGAACATCGTGAGCGAGAGACTGACCTGTTTCGCATCCAATTTTTCCAGCAAAAGTAACTTCAAGAGAGAATACGCCCGCTGGTGCTCGCTGCACATGCAGCCGATCTGAAACAGAGACTGGGACCATAAGACTCTCGATCTCATGGAAACCATCCTGACGACGGTCGAGAACAGCTAATGAGAGATTCAACTTGGCAGGTGCATCAAGTACGAGTTCATCCGCTGGGCCTGCCTGTAATGACTTGTGATGCTCCATAGTATTCACTAGCTCGCACCGGAAAAGATTGTGGCAACTTCTCCGGTCCTCGGTTCATGCACTCAGACGATTTTGTCAAAGAGTTTCAGTTCTCATGTAAGATAATGGATCGATGGATGCCCATCCCAGAACGATCGCATGGTAGGTACTCAGTGAACAAAGGGCTGACAAAAAGAGCATTTCCTACCAACTCTGATCCACGACTATTGCCAGTTCGTTACAAAGTTAATGGTAATACCAGCCAGAATCAGACCGATTGCGACCAGAGAGGCCAACAAAATTGCAATACTACGACCT
Organism: Pirellulales bacterium; assembly: GCA_016776925.1. Classification (GTDB taxonomy): domain Bacteria; phylum Planctomycetota; class Planctomycetia; order Pirellulales; family UBA1268; genus UBA1268. The sequence continues at coordinate 9,944 of JADHSL010000031.1, forward strand.
GCCCAAAGATCTTCTCGAATCATCTCAGTGCGGTCATCTTTGTCAAACGACTCATTCCAGACTGGAAAAGCCTGTTCGTCATAAACCCACTTCGTTCGTTCTTCAAATTGCTGCTCGCTCATTTGTGACGATTAGTATTCTCAGAAGGATAGAAAACGAGGGAGAACGTTCTCCCTTTCACTAGCACTTTACATGCTTCTCCGACCTCACGCCAGTCGGTCTTTCACTGGAAATGACTCATGCCACCCAATACGACTCCTCTCACGATGGTACCGGCCCAGCCAAATAACCAACCTCATGTGCTTGATCCGGAGTTTGATCTTCCGGCCTGGCTTTCCAGTGCAGGTCAGCCAGCATGGAGGGCGAAGGCAATCTATCGCTGGCTTCACGCGCGACGAGCAGAATCTTTTGCTGACATGACCGATCTGCCGAATGATCTCAGATTGCAATTAGGTTCTGAGATAAGGATTTGGACGACTAGTGTTGCTCGGCATCAAGTCGCTGAAGATGGGACGGAAAAGTTATTACTGCAACTGCATGATGGGCAACAGATCGAGTGTGTTCTCTTACGCGATGGAATTCGACGCACTGTTTGTATCTCATCACAGGTTGGTTGCGCCATGGGCTGTGTCTTTTGCGCAAGTGGTCTCGATGGAGTGATCCGGAACCTGACAACTGGGGAGATCGTTGAGCAATTACTACGGCTCACACGCTTATTACCAGAGGATGAACGATTAAGTCATATTGTTGTTATGGGTATGGGCGAACCGCTTGCAAACCTTGATCGCTTATTGCCTGCTCTTGCAATGGCACAGAATCCTGAAGGTCTTGGGATTTCACAACGGCGAATCACTATTTCAACTGTCGGGTTACCATCAGCTATTGACCGGCTCTGCGAGGAAAATCCTGGTTATCATCTTGCGGTATCTCTCCATGCTGCTGACGACCTGCTACGAACGAAACTTGTTCCTGTCAATAAATCAATCGGTATTGATGCGATTTTGGCAGCCGCAGATCGGTATTGGGAAACGTCTGGTCGTCGTCTTACCTTTGAATATGTCTTACTGGGAAATCTTAATGATTCTCCTGATAACGCTCGAGCATTGGCTCGCTTTTTAGGCAAACGAGCAGCCTTGGTGAATGTCATTCCGTACAACTCGGTTGCCGGTCTTCCGTGGGAAGAACCTACCGATATATCTCGTGAGCGTTTTCTTGATGTCCTTCGTAATGCAGGCGTCAATGTCCAGACTCGAAGGCGGAAAGGCTCCAGAATTGATGCGGCCTGCGGGCAGTTACGTCGCCTGGCGATCCAAGAGAATTCTGTATCCGCAGAGTCTGATACGTAACCTTACGCTAAGCGACTGATAATAAAGACAACCAGAAGTACAGCACCGAGAATACCAATCAACCACATTGCCCATTCGGCAGTTGCCCTCCAGATAACCGGTGGTGACTCGTGGTGCGTTGCTGCAAATATCACGCTGGCTGCTGCAATCAAGGGCAGGCTAAAAAAGAGCATCGGTATGTTTTCGAGAAAAAGCGCAAACACGATGATGTTGTTGAAATCCATAATTCATTTCCCTTGAAGACCACCCTCATGATGCGGCATCTGAATCAATCACGTTATTAGTCATGCTGATGTACCGTCATTACTTTCTTCATCAGGATTCACAGTCGATTTTTCTTCCTTCACGAACGGGTGCATCGGCCCCGCCCAGGCATCATAGATAACAAGCATATTGAGCATACCGGCGAGAACTGTATACAGCGTGCCGAGTTCAAAAAATCGTCCCAGCTTATGATGCCACATAGAAATCTGGTCCGCTCGAAACTGTTTGTATGGCGGGCGATCCCAAAAGTCTTGTTCAAAGATGTACGGATCATGTGTTACAAGCCGATCTGCAAATTCACGTGAAACAAGCTGTCCTTCTGTAAGTGGCGGCGTCATCCATCCTGCGAGCCAAAATGGCTCGTGGTTTGTGCCCGTCATAGAGACCGACTGGACAACTGCCGGCCCTGCAACAGCTCCAATACCCGCCTGGCAGACAAACCACCATCGAGTATCGTTTGGTCGCCATGATGCATACACCACTCGTCCATCACCCAGCCACAGACCAACGACGAAGAGCGTCAGGATAACGGACATATACACCGCACCTTTTTTGGTGCGGCCTTGGTAAAGATGCCCCAGACCCGGAACCATCCATGCCAGAAATGCAGCAAATTCGGGCTGCTTCAGATCGATTGCTGAACCATCATCAGGAGAGACCGCAACAATGCGACGGCGTAATGGTGGCTGCATGGAAGGTGAGACACGTTTTGCCACGAATAAATTCCGATACAAACAGGACGAAGTTCTTAATTGTTGTGCATCTTAGCCAAATGACAACAGACTTCAGTAGCTGCCGTGAATATCCCTATTTATTCAAATAATTTGCGGACAGCCCGGACACGTCCCCCTGTCCGCTCCAACCCGGCATCATGGGGACCATCAGTTCTGGTGATTGAATCATGTGGTGCACTTACCGGGTACAGTTCTCGCCAGACTCGTTCAACCGTCGAAGAATCAACATTCGCTAGCCCATCTCCAGCTGCAGCAGCTAAGGAAAGATGTGCCAAGCGGCTCACAAGACGTGGAAGTCCTCCTGCAAAACGAGCGACGGTATCAGCTGTAGCAGATGGAATAATGGCTGGATCACCACCGACTCGTGCTATTGCTGTTGATAAAAACGTACAAACATCATCGGTATCCCACGGATCAAGATGGACGCGCATAGCAGCCTGATTTCGAAGTGCATGAGAAATATTTTCTACAGAAGATTCTGTTGCAGTCCCCACAACCGTTGTCCAGCTAAATCGTGGTTCGGCACTGTTTACGAGACGCTCTATCCCTGCGATGGCATCAGCCGGAGCGTGATCAATATCGTCTACAAAGATAACCGTGGCCCGTTCCATGAGTCTATTTTCACGAAGCCTGTTTTCTAATTTCTGCCAATCCGTTATCGACTCGCGGCGGCTCGCATAATCGAGTGGAAACCTCTCGAGGAGAAGCGGGAGCCATTCTCCTTTAGGTATGCCACGCAGTGAGAGCAAGACTGTCTCAGCACCCAATCCACTCGCGCGGCGAAGTGCCATCGTAGACAGATGACTCTTCCCAGCCCCCTCAACACCAACCACGATCGCAAATCGTTGACGTTCTTGGCAGATCCACTCCAGACGAGCAAGAGCCTCCTCCTGAGGCTTCCCACAATAGAAAGAAGCCGGAGTACGGGTTGCCTCGAAAGGATTCGCGGTAAAGTTCCAGTTGTCGCGTACCATAAGAGAAGGTTGTACGAACTTGACGCACCTGCGTCATGACGAATCGACGCCTATTTTTGTTTATTTGTTCGCAAAGATTGTGTTTTATGAGCCACCGATTCTTTCTTTCCCAGACTCCCACAAAGGATACCGCCCGGCTTGAGGGTGATGAAGCTCGTCATCTTGCCCGGGTTATGCGAGCTAAAACTGGTGATACGGTCGAATTATTTAACGGACAGGGTACGTCGTGGACTGCTACTGTCGTGAGTATTGAACGCTATCACGTCGAGCTGAGTCTTGGTCAAGAACGCTCGGAAAAGTTCCCTGACAAGCCAGCACTCACACTTGCAGTCGCCCTGCCAAAGGGTGATCGGCAGAAATGGCTTATTGAAAAAATCACAGAACTTGGCACGGACTCTCTTGTGCCTCTCACGACAACACGCTCAGTTGCCGAACCAACTGCTGCGGCAATGAGCCGCCTCCACCGTGGAGTCATCGAGTCATGCAAACAATCTGGCCGCAATCGACTTCTCGAAATTACTCCACCGCAATCCTTACACAATCTTCTCACAACCTCATCTGCCAGTATGAAAATCCTAGCATGTCCTGGTGGGAAGCCGATGCAATCACTCCTTTTGCAACCAATTGATACTCTCCTCATTGTTATCGGACCTGAGGGTGGATTTACCGATGAAGAAATCGGCACCGCACAGGCTCATGGTTTCCAACAGATGTCACTTTGTCAAAATATTCTCCGCATCGAAACTGCTGCCATAGCAGCTGCGGTAATCGCGGGGCAATGCAAGAACACGTAGTCAGAGGTGCCGTGTTGAAGTGCAGTCACATTCCGTCAGAGGTAAGGTCTTCTCAAAACGTTATTGGAAAGAAGCTTGTTGTGACTTGTATCCAACGAGCCAATGATTCCGGCATCTGCTGAATACATTCCCCTAATGAATACATTCCCCTAAATTGGTCACGTGAGCAAAGAGAGTACGCCCTGGCATCGCCAGAATAGGACGATGCCCGGGAAATGGTAGATGCATGGTACTAGGAATCAGTTTGCTCATTCATCATCGGAAGCTGGCTACTGATTCTAAAATTCTCCAATAACTTCTCCCCGACTGCGAGAGCTCAAGGCACGATAAACATTGATATCGATACTCTCATTGATCGCCCGTACGGAACCGTCACAGAGTGTGAATTGGGCATTTCCTTGATGCGGTGCTACAACACCACGGTCGGGCCCATAGTTAACTCCCGAATCAGTCGATTGACGAGCTCGATTCGGACCGAATTCGGTGTCGAATAACACCATATGGCCGTGATCATCCTCTGGATCATTTTCGTCACGGCAAGCAGCTGCCCATGCATTTTCATAGATTAAGTGACCGGCACCTGAGGTAATGAAATTACCATTTTCATCTTGGATTGGACCATTATGGCGTTCGCCAATGGCAAGTGTTTTCGACAAACCGTCTGAGATGTCACGAAATTTTATTTTACTGTTGCGATAAAACACTCCCTGACAAGGATCGTAGTTTGGATTCGATTCTACTGATTCCGGGCCTGGTGTCGCATCGAGATTGACCCATTGACTCTCGGCTGGCTGCGGATTGGTTGCTTGCCCTTCTGCTGGCCCCCAGTTAGCACAGTAGCTCGAGCCAGCATAATACGAGGGAGTAGGTGATGATCCACCGGAGTCACGGGCGACCAGCATGTTCGCAGAAAAGGTATCGGAGGGGCAAAGGTAGGGCGAGACAGATGTTTCGCGAGCCGATTTGTTCGCTGGTAGGAAGCAAGGAAGATCAAATTCAAAGTGATCATACAAAACTTGCTTTTCCATGATTGGAAGAATCATTGCTCCCCAGGCAAAGCCCTTGTGATTTGCAGCATCATCCTCACCAGAGATATCACTTGATTGAGAATCATACGTGGCTCCACTGGTGTAGAGGTAGCCGGGAGGTAACGCACGATTTGCAGATTCGAAACTATGCAGTGCTAAACCAACTTGCTTCAGGTTATTTTTACAGGCACTACGGCGGGCAGCTTCTCGAGCTTGTTGAACGGCAGGAAGAAGAAGGCCAACCAAGACACCGATTATTGCAATCACAACGAGTAGTTCTATTAACGTAAACGCTTTTGGCTTATGAGTTTTCATGGGATTCTCCAAATACTTTTATGAATGTCTGTTTCTATTTTTGATTGCATGGTTCTCTCTGAATACACAGACGGATCCTCATACAAACGTGGTTATGTAATCCCAACGGTTTTCAGCAGGACGAAAGCCAAGAAAACTGGCTTTCAGTTGAATCCGCTCTGAGACCTGAGTGGGATTGAACACTTCAAAAGTGTTGACTCGCACCGAGAGCAACTCAGTGCAGTCGAATTAACAGACAGATCGAGGAGGAGGAACCGGAGGAGCCGGCCTTTCGATACCAAAGAGTGCTGCTATCCAATCGCAGTTCCGATATGAGTCGAGCGAAGAAGCGGTTACTCTTGTCGTACTAGGAAGTGGAGAAGAAATCTGGAACGTTACCATTGACCAATGTGATGCTTGGTGAGCATTGATCGATGTTTCAGATGTTTTAAAGATTGAAACAGAACCATCTGTTTGGTTTCGGTGATGATCGCCAGTGAAAGCCCGGCCAGCAAAATGCAGATGCTGGTGACCGTGCTGAGGCCCACCATGTGAGGCGTGTTTGCCGTGGCTATGATCCCCGTGGCTATGGTTTCCGTGGGCATGATCCCCATGGCTATGATCTTCGTGCATATGAACACCGGGTGCAGAGACCTGATGCTCATGCTGTATGCCTACCACCATGCTGGAAACAATCAGCGACAGCCCAAGAAGGACTGATACTGCAGCTTTCAAAATGTGAGGTACTGATCTCATATTTCGGCCAATTTCTTTCCACCTATAAAATATGAGAAAAGTTCAATCACTGCAAAGAAATTTTTCAAATCCACCTAAAAAACAAGGTGAAATGAAGTGGACATTCCAGCCATATTTTGATTTCACAGCTCCAGCCGGCAGTATTTCATTTACGCGAGGTCTCTTCGTTTTTTGTGATTCGTACCAGAGCTGATCTGGAAAAGAATATGAAAAACTAGTCACGAAGCTGGTTCAAAGCTGATGCAATCTCACGAGCAGCTTCTTCGCGCTGTGCGGTGATCGACTCAACACCTACCCATCCTCGATACCCTCGCTCTTCAAGAACCGCCAGAACAGGTGGCAAATCAACCTGCCCAGTCCCCAACGGAACAGCCTGTCCATGGCCAGCATAGGCTCCGGCTACTGCATCTGTTGCGTGGACATAACCAATATCTGCAGCCAATGTCATGGCAGCTTCAGCTGGGTCATATCCATGAACAAGAAGGGCACCGGTCACCAGATGCACCTGAAGGCTACCAGCTGGTACAGCCTCAATGACCCTCCGAAGATCTTCTGGACCTGCCCGACCTGCTTCGGCACAGAATAGTGCCCCGGTTTGCTGGCCCGTTCGCCCAAGATCAGCAAGCACATCAATGAGGACCTGCCAATTTGTACCATCCTCTGCCGAGGGAATATCGCCTAAGCGACCGAGCAAGACTGTTGCACCAAGTCGATGCGCCTGAAGCATTGCCTGCTTGGTTGCCATAACGCGGGCTTCGAGCCGGTCTTGCTCTGCATAGCCTCCTCGAGTTGGAAATGACACAGCCGCTACGTGCAGACCTGCATCATCGAGCCACTTTCGAATTTGACGAATTCCAGTGTCGGAGAGCGTTGCAAGATCAATGCCGTGGCGACCATCAATTTCAATGCCACGAACACCAAACTCACGTGCGATCGAGAGAGACCGACGAAAGTCAGACGCAAGTGGTCGTACTGGAACGGCAAGGCGTGAAGAATTCATGAAACGTCCATAACTTGTTCAGGATGTCTGACAGGGGCATCCTCCATCGAGAGTCTGTGTTCTGCTCTCAATGGACTGTGACCATTTCCAATGAATGTACGGTACTTTATCAACGAATGCTTCATAAGGAGAAAATACGGGGTACACGCAATGCTGCTTTGGCCAACTCATCGTTTCTTTCTCTTGGCTTTTGTTGGAATGGTCATCCAAGGAATTAATCCGCTGTGATGGCATAAATTACACGACGTGGTAGTCCGATAGATGAAAACCTTGTGGTCCTCTCTTCAGCTCGGTCATGTTTCTATTTTTGCAATGGCTTTTTCCCACAGTTAAACACCAGTTGTGTGTGAGCATTTTCACACAGGGCCAGAAGAACACGACCTCTATTCCCTGATCCTGTTTCTCATACTCGGTCTGTGTATCATAGAAGGTATGACGAAACCTGCTGATGTCATTGCCTCACTTGAAGACCTCGCCCCACTCAGACTTGCTGCTGACTGGGACAACGTCGGTCTACTTGTTGCCACCAAAAGACCCGTCATACACCGCGTCATGACCTGCCTGACGCTCACCATCGATGTCGCTCGTGAGGCCGTGTCTCAAAAAGCAGATCTGGTTGTAACCCATCACCCACTTCCTTTTCGGCCCGTCAATCGCATCACTGAAGAAACTCCTACAGGTGCAATTCTCGTGGAGTTAGTCACAGCAGGCATTGGCGTTTGGAGTGGTCATACTGCATGGGACTCCGCTGCGCATGGAATCAATGCAATGCTCGCTGAAATCCTGTCGCTCCAGGACGTAGCGCCTCTTGAGCCAGATGAGAGAGAGCCCAATGTCGGGTTTGGACGCATGGGTACGGCCTCATCACACGATACGGTCGACGCGGTTACGCAACGACTCATATCCACCCTCGGATGCCCAGGGTGCTCCGTTGCCGGTGACCCAAGCCGCCCAGCTGGCCGTATTGGTATTGTCTGTGGAAGTGGTGGAGAGTCTGTACCGATCGCTGCGGCTGCCGGATGCCAGACCCTCGTCACCGGGGAAATCAAATTGCATGACGCTCTTGAAGCATTGGCCCACAACATGGCAGTCATCGCTGTTGGCCATCATCTCAGTGAGTGGTTCGCCATGGAACGAATGGCAGAAAAATTAAGCACGGCTCTTCCCGGTCTTCATTGCTGGGCGAGTGCCGTAGAACAAGACCCTCTTTGCTGGGTCCCGAATAACTAGCCATCCGTATCCTCTTGGGTCTGTTTGAAAACAAAGAAACCATATGAGCCAATTTCTCACAGCACTGCCAGTATTCAACGAAGACAAACATGTTCAAGAAGTCCTTGATCAGGTACTTCGGCATACTGATAACGTATTGGTTGTAGATGATGGTTCGACTGATAACACAGCATCCCTCCTCAAAAAAAGAGTTACCGAACGTGGTGACATCACAGTCATTCACCACGAAACAAACCTCGGCTATGGTGCCGCTCTTGCTACCGCCTTTGCATATGCACTCCAACCCCGTGATGATGGCTCGCGTTGGGATGGTCTGGTAACAATTGATTGCGACGGTCAACATCAGCCGCAACTCATTCCGTCATTCATTGCTGCAATTGGGAATCCTGAACAGCCTGCTGCTGATATTGTCAGTGGAAGCCGTTACCTGAAAGATCTTCCTGACAATAGCCAGGCACCTGAGGGTCGCAGACGCATTAACATGGACATTACAGCTGAAATCAATCAGCGACTTGGCCTGTCCCTCACCGATGCGTTTTGTGGCTTTAAGGCCTATTCTCAAAATGCTCTTCGAGCACTTCCGGTCACTGAGCCAGGCTACGCAATGCCTCTTGAAGTCTGGGTACTGGCGGCAGCAAAAAAACTCAAGATTGTTGAACTACCCGTTCCTCTGGTCTATCTCGATCTGACCAGAAGTTTTGGTGGTGCACTTGATGACGGAACAACTCGTATTGCCCACTATCGTGAGATTCTTGAACGAGCAATCCGATCGATACAGGCTGGGAGTGGCGTCAATCGTGGTGTCGGGTATGGTGTGGGTTCCCCTGCCCAGAGAGTCGACGCTTGAGTAATCACCCGCGCTTTGATCGCCGCAAACATCGCCCACCGCCGGATTCCGGCGGACGGCTGTTTGACCCTCCAATCAGTCCGGATCCAACCAATCCAGCGATTGCGATTGATCACCTCGTTGACAACAACAAATTGCTGCGAACGGCCTTTGATACCCAAGTCGGAGATCTCAAACTCTGGGAGCTCGTTGCAGCAACGCGACGAGAGGTATTGACGGTGGCCACTGAATACACGTCAAGTTATCGAGACGTCAGTCGGCCTACAAATACAGCCGAATGGATAGCGGCCCCAATCATTATGGGGGGGCATCAGCCAGATCTCTTTCACCCTGGCGTCTGGCTCAAAAACTTTGCGATTGATGCATATGCTCGACGCCTTGGTGGCACAGCTATCAATCTTATTGTTGATACGGACTACTGCCGTTCAACAAGCGTTGGCGTTCCTGTCGGAACACCTGACTCAGCGCGACTCGAATATGTTCCCTTCGATCGCGACGGTCCTCAGGTTGCATGGGAGGAGCGAGGTGCTGAGGATCTAGACTGTTTTCGAACGTTCGGTCGCCGAGCCTCTGATCTCCTCACGCCACTGGTACCTGATGCAATCCTGCGACGGTGGTGGCCACTTGCTGTTGAAAGGATGAGTGAAAATCATCGGATTGGTCTTGCGATTGCGCAAGCACGGCATCAACTCGAAGAACGCTATGGACTTGAAACGATTGAAATAACAGTCAGTGAATTGATGCGGCTTCCAACCGTCATGGTCTTCATGGCGTGGCTTCTTGCGAGAAGCCGAGAGCTCCACAGTGCATACAACGCGGCCCTTGGTCGGTATCGAAGGCGACATCACCAGCGAGGACGAACTCGTCCGATGCCTGATCTCGTTGAAAAAACAGTTGATTCGGCAGAAGGCCCATGGTTTGAAGTACCGTGGTGGATCTGGTCAGAGGACGACCTGCAGCGACGACGGGTCTTTGCAAATACCAATACACCAGGTGTCCTCATTTTGTCTGACATGGAAACCTTGCGAGTAGAGCTTCCTATTTCACTCGACACTTCACCCTCAAAATGGGTTGATGCTCTCTCGCGAATGGAAGAACACGCCTTGAGGCTACGACCACGGGCCATCATGACCACGCTTATTGCCCGCCTGCTTGTCGCCGATGTCTTTGTCCACGGAATTGGTGGTGCAGCGTACGACGAAATAACTGATGATATCGTCCACACACTCACTGGTTGTGAACCACCTCGCCATGCAGTGGTTTCGGGAACGCTCCGTTTGCCTTTGGAAACCCGATTTCCAGAACTTTCCAAGCAGCGACCACTTGCAGAGCTTGCCGGCGTCCATCGAACACTTCGGGATCTTGAGTTCCACCCCGAATGTCATCTTGAGCCATTCTCAGACCAACCCGAGGCCGTCCGAGATCTGATCACGGAGAAACGACGGTGGATTGATACCCAGCCCACAGCGACTCTGGCACGCCGACGCTGTCATGAAATTCGATCAACCAACGCCCGTCTTGCCTATTACACGCAGCCTGTGCGACAGCAATTATTGGACCGCGTTGGGCCACTCGCAACGGCCATTCGGGCAGAAAAAATTCTACAAACTCGTGACTTTCCATGGTGTTTTTTCCCCGAAAATCAACTTCGTGAGTTCCTCCTACTGGAAATCGATTGAGTTTCGACATATCGTGTCGGGTAACGGAATGAATTTTTACCTCCTAGGGACAGGAGACAATATGCTGCCGGCACGATCTTCCCGCACATCGTCATCATCGCGGTCAGGTTCTTTACACAGGTCATCTCAACGCAGTCAGCCAACACGAAGCAGTCGGTCAACCACCGTCAAAAAAACTTCCCGTGTTCGAAAACGGTCAACAGCCCAAACGGACTGTGACATTCGTCCAACGGCTGTTGTGGCTCCCAAGAAAAAAACAACGACTACATCATCTCGTCGTCGGAGTCGCTCTGCTGCAATAAGCACTGTTGAAGTCCGACCATCAGGTACGATCTTCAGCCGCCGTTCGAATGCGAAGCGTGAAGCGATCCATCACCTGCCCGAACACCCGCCAGTTGACCTTACCCCTCCAGCATGGATGCAAGAAGAGTGTCAGGTAGGGCCGGCACAAGCTGGTGATCAAACTGAGATTCTCCAGCTTCTTTCTGGCTTGCCATCGCCACCGAGTCGAGCCGAATTCCATGCGTCTGTTGATCATCCAGAACATGATTCGGCAAACAGGCTGGTGGCTCGACTTGCCGGAAGAATTGTTGGCCACATTGAAATTGCTCCACGCACAATCATGATTGGTGGTGCTCCGGTAAAAGCCGCTGCTCTTGATCGGGTTGCGATTCTTCCGGAGTGCCGTGGTGCTGGTCATGGGCAACGACTTGTACAAGCAGCCGAGCAAAGGATGCGTGAACTTGGTGTTGTCGCGGCGTTCTCGAGAACACGAATTGCGTCATCGTTCCATGACTTGGGCTGGAGTGTTCTGGGTCGTGACTGTGCATCACCTGGTCGTCCAGCTGACATCCTCTCTCGTCTCCTCGCCACACCAGAACGCCAAGGACCTGAGGTGACGATGCGGCAGTGGAGGCATGTTGAACTTCCTGCCATCTTGAGAATCTACGAACAGAATGCTGCTCGATTTGTTGGAACAACAGCTCGCACTGAAGCGTACGCTCGATGGCTGGTAAGCCGAAAGGCCTTCGATTCAATTATCGTTGCTTTACAAGGCAATGACCGTTACGACCTCCACGAAACAACTGCAAAAATTGTTGGATATTGCATCCAAACAGGTGGTCGTGTTCTCGAGGTAATGGCTGACCCTGAATATCGAGGACTTGAACGGGAAATACTTGCACGAGTTTGTGCAGAAGCCATCGAAAATGATCGGCAAGAACTCATTTACGAATCGGGTCCGACGGATCCTCTCCATGAGGAAGTTCGTGGACCAACCTGTGACGACCAGTCAGCAGCAATCACATCTCGTATCGCACCACAGGACCGAATGATTGTTGCCCGTATCTTTGACCCGAGAGGTCTCCTGACGGCAATGGCTCCAACACTTGCCAGCCGAGTCGTCCAAGCCGGAATTCGTGATACGGTTGAACTTGGTTTTGACAGTGACACCTTCCGCGGATCAGTGACTATTCCCGCTGCCAAGGATGACGAGCCACGTGAAGCTACCGTGCAACCAGGCCGAGTCGGTCGGAGCTATCTCAAACTGGCTGATGATGAATTTACACGACTTGTCCTGGGGCAATGTGACCCTCTTGAGGCAACAACAGCCGGTCGTCTTGAGCCATCAACACAGTTATCGCAGAAGCTTGCTGAGCAGCTCTTCCCGAGACTGCCGCTTTGGTGTCCTATGTGGGATGACGTGCCTGCATAAACACACTGTATCAACCAGCTCATTCACTCTCGGTAACGGATTCATCTGCAAGCCATTGGTCCGTCCAACCACGGACGTCATCAAGCCCTTTGCGATGGCAGAAGTCACCGAGCGTTTCACTCTGCTCGCGCTCAGCCTTGTAACACGCTAAGACCGCTGTGATCTCTCGAGGAAGATCATCAAAAGGAATTACGTCTTTATATTTTTCATTCAACCTGTCACCAAGCAATCGACCGCCAAGAAATATTGTGTATTTTCCAAGCGTCCGGCCAACGATGCCAATATCTGAGTTGTAAGGTCGTGCACAAGCGTTTGGACAGCCAGTCATTCGCAACGTGAAGGCATCCTTGTCTAAACCAAGTTTGGCAACTTCTGGCTCAAGGAGATCAATTAATCCGGGCAGTACCCGTTCACTTTCTGCCACGGCAAGGCCACATGTTGGCAAAGCAACACACGCCATACTCCAACGCCTGAGCGTCGAGATTTCTTCAGATATTTTCACTCCGTGGTCATGCAGAATTGTTGCAATGCGTTCTCGGTCACTCTCTACAAGATCTGTGAACAACATACTTTGATGCGCGGTGATTCGAACACCGGGTGACATTTCAGTAAGAATTTTCCGCAAGGCTGTTTTGAGTTGAAAGCCTTCGCGATCGATGATGCGTCCGTTTTCAATATTTAAACCATAGAAGAACTTGCCGTCACCCTGCTCAAACCAGCCAATATGATCATCAAATCCGTGTACATCAACATCTCGGGCAGCCGTAAGAGGCTTTCCAAAATACTCCTCGACCTTTGCTCTAAAGGTTTCAAAGCCCATATTGTGAATGGTGTACTTTAACCGAGCAACTTTTCGATCCGATCGGTTGCCGTAGTCTCGTTGTACTTCAACAATGGCGACGGCAATGTTGATAACATCCTCGGCCGGAACAAAACAAAGACGCTTTGCGAGTGCAGGAAAGGTCTTTGCCGCGCTTGGTGTGACTCCCATGCCGCCGCCCGCAAGCACGTTATAACCGACTATTTTTCCATCTTCATGAATCGTAAGAAAACCCAAGTCATTCGCGTAGACATCAACACAATTGTCTTCGGGCAGTGCGAAAGCTGTCTTAAACTTTCGGGGCAGATATGTCGGGCCATAGATCGGTTCGACTTCATGCCCGTTCGCGCCTCCTGAAGCAAGTGTCTTTTCACCCGTTTCGTCATCGGTCAGCCAGATTTCATGATAGGCGGTGGTTCGGGGTGCAAGTGCTTCAGCAAGCTCCTCAGCCTTTTCCATCATTTCATCGCGGACTGGATTATTTCGAATTGGTGCTGGACAGCACATCACATTTCGCTCGACATCGCCGCAAGCAGCGAGTGTTGTTAATTGAATATCATTAATTTTTTGAATATAGGCCTTGAGATCTCCTTTAATAACACCGTGATGTTGAATTCCTTGACGCGTCGTTAGTCGCACACTTCCATTGGCAAGATCATCTCCAAGATCAATTTGTGCAAGCATTTGCGAAGCGGTGAGTTTCCCACCAGGAATTCTTGTGCGAATCATGAAGGAGATTTTCTTCACTCGCTTCTCGCCAGGCGCTAATTTTTTTTTATCACGATCTGCCTGCTGGTATGTTCCATGGTTTTTCAGCAGCTGAATGCTCCCTTTTCCAAATCCAGCCTCGCCATCATTGAGTTCCTCAGGAATATCACCCTTCAGATAGTCACTGTCGGTTTTGAAGACCTCAACGGCACTTAATTTCACAGGAGCAGATTCGTCTGGCATCGGTTCTTTCGTCCTTGCAAGAGATACGTTTGGCCTCTCCGGTGGCATAGCAGAGCGACTTTCACTCTAATAATAGGCAATTTTATATGGAGTGGCGATAACAGATCGCTCAAATAGACAAAATTGGGCTCCTCAGAACCCCCTTGCTTGTAAAACCCAGAATCTCCGAGGAATCTGCCGATCATGTCCATTCTTTCATTTTTTCTTGTTGTGCTTGCAACATGTTTCTTTTGGACAGCTGCCTGTACAGCAGCAGCCGTTCGCATACGGCAACCGTGGTTGCGGCGACTTGTCTTAGTGGTGGGTCTGCTTGCTCCAATGCTGTCTCTTCTCCCGTTTGTTGCAATGGCTACTGTTCTTGAGTTTATCGCTCATCTTGAAGTGAGCTGGTTTTCTTCAATACTCACTCTTTTTATTGCTGTTGTGATTGGCTGTGGCTGGATTCTACGGAGTGGTACGCAGCCTCATGGCGGTGGCTGGTCAACTGTGCCTGCCGCAAAATGGTCAGTTATTGGCCTGTTCACACTCTTTGTTTTGTCCAAGAGTGTTGCAGCTGGGGTGATCCTATTTATGAATCAAGCAGCCATTACAGAGGCTGAGTTCCTTCAGCTGGAATCTGCCTCCTTGATGACAACGCACCTGCCTCCGGTCGTATCAGATGCAGATAATGCAGCTGAGCTCTATCGTGCTGCAGCACAACTAATAGAAGATGACAAAGACTTTGTGTCTGCCCCGTTGGATGACCCCAAAGACCCTGCCGTGATTGCTATCCTTGAAAGGCATGCCCCTACCCTCGACATCCTCCGTCGGGCAACAGCACGCCCAACCTGTCGCTTCACCCGAGACTATTCACGTCCATCAATGGACATGGTTCTTCCTGAGATACAGTTTCTGCGAACGGCTGCCCGCCTCTTTGCCGTATCAGCTCGCATCTCAGCTGCTCAAGGAAAAGCAGATCAGGCACTCTCGGACATTGTCTGCATCTCCCGAATGAGTCAACACGCCTCGTCAGAACCACTTCTTATTTCTGGTCTTGTGGGTATATCTATCGATTCAATTGCTATCGATAGTCTCCTTGCCGTTTTACCGACACTAAAAAAACAAGATCTCGGTCTCCTGAAAGAGGATGATCTCCAGGACTTCCTGCGCACTCCTCTCTCTCTTCAGCGAAATCTATATGGAGAAGAGGCCTTTGGCTTGAGCATATTTTCCCAGTTTGGTTCCGGCCAATTGAACGCCGGTGAACTTGCTTTCGTTCTGTCACACGAGGCGAGTATTCCCGAGACATTTAGTCAGTCAACTGCTTTTCTGAGCCCGACAATCATGGCGTATCGAATTTTTCTTTTTCATTTTGACCTTGCTGCCTACAAAAACTATTTACACACCCTGCAAAATATTGCTGCACAACAAGGTCCCTATGCTCGAAAAAAGACTGTACTAGAAAAAATTGAAAAAGATTTAGGTGTACATCGTTATGGAATTCTGACGTCCTTAATTGCCCCGGCAGTCGGGAAGGCAATTGAACGTCTTGCCAGAGCAACTATGCGTCATCAGGCTGCTCTTGTTGCAGTTGCAGCGACTTGTGAACGGCTGACGAATGACACTCTGCCTGAGAAGAGCGACGACCTTGTTCCAGAGCAACTACCGTGTATACCACGGGATGCGTTCGATCCAGAACACACACTCATCTACTCTTTGAGGCCACCCGGTGCCGCCATATACTCAGTCGGTCCAAACGGGAAAGACGACGGTGGCCCAACACGACCGAACGATAAGACACAAAAAAAGACTGATGATGTTGGTGTATTTTTGTTGATCCAACCGAGTCTTCCAGCCGATGAATAGCCGCGAGGCAATACACTGATGACGACTATAGCCCTGCATCGCTTTTCTATCTTTTTCATTGCTCTTGCTTTTGTCTGTTCGGCGGATCGTCTTGCGATCGGAATGACACGTGATGACATCCCCACTTATCTTCTTGGTGATTGGGACGTCGTTACGGCGAATCAGTGGGACAGGGAAGAGCGTGGATTGATAACTCTTCGAAAAGTCCCGGTTCACGCCTGGGTTGAAATAACTCGTGAGAAGATACGAGTACTTGGTCGCGAGCTAAACTCACAAACTGACTTCGTTGATTCGGAATATGAAGTTACTTTTTCTGGAAGCAGCACGCCTCACAAAATCAATCTTCAGGACTTAGAAGGTTATTGGGAGGTGAAGGGCATCTTTCAATCTGATTATAAGTCTGCAACAGTGACATTCGCTTGGGGCGGGCAGCCACGTCCCGAGGGATTTATTGATCCAAAACATGAGAATAAATACTATTCTTTCGAACTCCGTCGCCGGCAAAAGAGTGAATAAGGAACACTCTCGTTGATTCAGCGTGCGAATTACTCTGTTTCAACAACTGCAACAGGCAGGGCGTTGCCAAAAAGATCAAAGTCTCGATAGGTCCAAATCACTTCTTTATCTGGCGTCACCTCAATAATTTGAGGATTCTTTGGCCCCGCATGACAGTTTACAAACAACGTATTTCCAT
>JADHSL010000004.1 GCA_016776925.1 Pirellulales bacterium
CAAAACGAGCCAGTTGATCAATATGTCCATCTGTATCATCACCAACGAGATCGCCATTGACCCAAAGAACCGTATCAACGCCCAAGGAAGACCGAAGAACTGCGGTGAGTTCCTCACGACTATACTTCGGATTTCTTTGCGGATCGTCGATGCAGCGATGATTCGCTAAAAGTGTTCCTTTGCCATCCGTTTCAATCGCACCACCCTCAAGAACCATTTCAATCTCTACAACTTCAACGCCAAGATGGCATGCAATTTTTCTAGCGACAGCAGCATCAGCATCCCAAGGAGGATATTTTCCGCCCCAGGCGTTGAATCCAAAGTTCGCGACAACCAGTTCCTGGGGAACACCCTTCGACTTCAGGAAAACTGGTCCTGTATCTCGTAGCCATGAGTCATCCGTTGGAATTTCAATCAAATCGACCTGGCGAACACTCTCAAGCAACGGTGAGGCGTGACGAAGTACATTCTCACTGCCAATTACACGCACCGGTTCATACCGAGCAAGAAGCCTGACAAGCTTTACAAAAGCCAGTGGCACTTCATCAAAGTCACCAAGAAAAGTGGCTCGTCGGTGAGGCCAGGCAAGCCATGTTGCAGCATGTGGCTCCCATTCAGCAGGAAACCGATATCCGGTCGTTGGCGAAGACACCTCTTCAACCTTCATTCCATCGAAACTCCGTCAGCGATCTACTAAAAATTCAATATCCCAGAAGATTCCGAAGTTCGAATCAGACCAAATCGATGCGTGATGCGGACACAATTGCAACAGCACACTTCATAGCGTACACCAATGACGCCACGGCTCTTCTGGACTCATTGCTCACGCAGCGTAGCATCTTGGCATTTCAGCCTGTAACAACCTGATCCAGCTTGGCCGCTGGGACTGGGTACTGTTCTGCTAAATCTGCCACTTCTCGGCGAGTCGACTCGATCACCTGTGCGTCTTCCGGTGCTTTAAGAACTTGAAGAATCCAAGCAGCTACCTGCTCCATCTCGTCAGCTCCCATTCCTCGTGTTGTAAGAGCCGGTGTGCCCAATCGAATTCCTGATGGATCAACAGGTTTCCGCTCATCATATGGAATCATATTCTTATTGCAGGTGATCCCGCAGCGATCCAATGCCTCTTCAGCTAACTTCCCGCCAAGACCTAGTGGCGTGACATCAACCAGCATAAGGTGATTATCGGTACCACCACTCACCAGTTTCACCCCGCCGGACGCAAGCGACTGAGCGAGCACCCGAGCATTGGCAATGACCTGCTCTGCATAGTCTTTGAATTCCGGCTTCAGCGCCTCTGCAAAAGCAATTGCCTTACCTGCAACAACATGCATTAACGGCCCCCCTTGGGTCCCTGGAAATACAGCTCGGTCAAGATCTTTTGCATGCTCTGCTCGGCACATGGCAATCCCACCACGCGGACCTCGCAATGTCTTATGCGTTGTGCTCGTCACGAAGTCTGCGTACGGCACAGGACTGTTGTGTACACCTGCAGCAACAAGGCCTGCGTAGTGTGCCATATCAACCAGTAATTTCGCTCCAACTTCATTGGCTATTTCTGCGAAACGTTCGTGCGGAATCTCTCTCGGATATGCGCTTGCCCCAGCTACAATCAACTTTGGCTTATGCTCGCGAGCAAGTCGAACGATCTGATCAAAATCAAGAAGATGATCGTCCTGCCGAACACCGTAGTGAACAAAACGGTACAAGATGCCTGAGCTATTCAGACGCATTCCGTGAGTGAGGTGACCGCCGTGCGACAGGTCAAACGCAAGTACTGTATCGCCCGGCTTGATAGCTGCAAGGTAGACCGCTGAGTTCGCTTGGCTCCCGGAGTGCGGCTGCACATTCGCATGCTCAACACCAAACAGCTGCTTTGCTCTGTCACGCGCGAGGTCTTCGACGGTGTCGACATATTCACAACCGCCATAATATCGTCGACCGGGATACCCTTCGGCATACTTATTGGTCAATACGCTCCCCACTGCCTGCATAACTGCTGGGCTCGTAAAGTTTTCACTTGCAATCATTTCGAGGCCTTCCGCTTGCCGAGTTTGCTCCGCAGCGATTGATGACCAAATTGCAGGGTCTTCTAGTTCAACAAAGTTCACGGATCACCTCTCGGTTATGTAGCAGCCTTGGAACCATTGCGTCTGACTCCATCTAAAACAATCTTAATCTATTGTGTGAGCGGAATGGCAGGGCGTCAACGAATGAAAATGAATCCGGGCAGCAGCAGCGGCTCCGGCATGAATGTAATCACCGGAATGACAAATGAAGCAATGCCCAGAATTGTTCTCGCGGTGCCCAACGGCTGCGATTCATTTCGAATGGGCGGGTGATCGACACCCATAAACGTGACTAAAACAACCATTAAAACCCAATGATCAGCTCCTACAAGAATAATAGCGGTTATTGCTCCGAGGAGGACACTTCTGGCCACCCAGCACGAACGCCGACCAAAAACAGCATGGCTAATATGCCCACCATCGAGTTGGCTGAGGGGAATCATATTCAGTCCAGTTACAAGAAAACCTACCCAGCCAGCCAGCAAGAATGCATTTGGGATAAGCACCTGGCCTACTGGTAAATCTGGCCGAACAAGTCTCAAAAGCCATGTTGCAAGTAAAGGCATTGAAAACAGGCTGCTATCTGCCGGTTGAGCAAGCACCAGCCCCGCTACAAAAACAGGAATCGCAACAAGAAGACCAGCGAGAGGTCCAGCTAAGGCGATATCAAATAACTGTTTTCTGTCTGCCCGAGATCCTTCCATGCCAATTACGGCGCCAAGTGTCCCAGTTAGCATCACTGGAAGCGGTAAGAAAAATGGAAGCGTTGCAGGAATTCGATGACGCCATGCTGCAACAAAGTGCCCTGCTTCATGCGCCGTCAAAATTGCCATCACCGAGACCATGTAGATCAGGCCTCGGATCCAGTGCTCTGTAAAATCATTCGTAAAGCCACCATAAAGACCAAGAACCACCGGCTGCCAACCGACCGTTCCGGCCGCAAATGTTGTGAGGCAGGTTCCTAAAAAGAGGTATAGCTGCAATCGAATGCGAGCTGATTGTGGCTGAGCACGATTGAGATCCCTCGCCTGGCGACTCTCGTTCGTCGACAACCCCACCGGTAGCCGAGAAGTTTCGGATGAAGTGGAAAAATCAAGTGTTTTGACAGGGTCTTCTCTCATGGAACCCACAGAATAGCCCTTGAGAAAGAATTTTGACTGCTACACTTTTATTTCCCTGAAAAACTAGGTGATAGAATTACATTGAACAGGTTGGAAGCCATCTTCCCGGAAAGCAAAAACCATCTGTGCCATGAGTGATACTACCCCCAATACAAGCGAATCTGCTGGTATCCGACGACAATTTGCTGGCGTCGACCTTCAGGAACTCGCAAAAAGACACGGAACACCCATCTACGCGTACGATGCTTCCGTAATCCGACAGCGATGTGCTGACCTACGTGATTGGGATACGGTTCGTTTTGCACAAAAAGCCTGCTCAAACCTTGCGATCCTTGACCTTGTGCGGCGCGAAGGTGTGCTTGTTGATGCTGTAAGCCACGGTGAAATCGCACGGGCCATCGCTGCGGGCTATTCAACGAAGAGCCCCTCAGAAGGCCAAGACAATTTACCAGCGGCAGATCCAATTGTTTATACGGCAGATATTTTTGATCACGAAAGCCTTGAAGCTGTTGTTCAACATGGCATTCATGTCAATTGCGGGTCTGCGGACATGCTTGAGCAATTGGCAGAACGCGTACCAGGTGCAAACGTGACACTTCGAATAAATCCTGGATTCGGACATGGTCATAGCCAGAAAACCAATACCGGAGGAGAAGGCTCCAAGCATGGCATCTGGCATGAAGCCGTCCCTGATGTTCTTCAACGCGCGGAGTGGGCTGGACTCTCGGTAACTGGTCTCCACATGCACATTGGCAGCGGTGCTGACTTAGACCATCTCGCCACGGTTGCAGAATCTCTTGAGAAGACAGCACATGACATTGGTCGTTCCCTTACAACAATAAGTGCAGGCGGAGGACTTCCGGTCCCTTATCAGAAAGATGAACGCCGAGCTGACCTGTCGGAATACTTCAAGCTATGGGATGCCACCAGAAAGCGTCTCGAAGATTCCTTTGGTCATCAAATTCGACTCGAGATTGAGCCCGGGCGGTACCTAACTGCTGAGGCCGGCATTCTGGTCACTGAAGTACGAGCGGTGAAGCGACAAGGTTCAAAAAAGTATCTTTTGGTTGATGCAGGCTTCCATACTCTTGCCCGACCGGTGCTGTATGGCTCGTATCACCCAATGAGTCTCTGCCCAACATCTACGACACCTCCGCACGAACTTGAAGCCGTCGCAATAGGTGGCCCACTCTGTGAATCCGGTGACATCTTTACCCAGGAAGAGGGCGGTTTTGTATCGACTCGCGACCTCCCCCCTGCCCGTGTCGGTGACCTTCTCGTTATTGAGGTTGCCGGTGCTTACGGATTCGTCATGGCGAGCAACTACAACTCAAAACCTTTTCCTGCTGAAGTCCTCATCGACGGCGGCACATCGCGACTTGTTCGGGCGAGGCAGACTGCAGAAGAGCTATTCTCTGGTGAGTCTCTTCCTCAGAAATGAAGCCCAATTCGCTACGCGGATGACGAATAACGTATGCTTGTGTCTATTTTTCAGGCTGAAAGTGAATACATGTGGAATTCTGGTCTTTCTCAAACACATAACTTTGTAAAATTAGACAAAAACCAGTATTTTCCACGTTTCAGACCCCACGGATTTCGCACCCGAGTAATTCGATTTGGTCGGAGGAATTCTCACGGCTACAATACGATTATTCAGATTTCCCAACTCAAATTCCGATAGCTCACCATATGGCAAAGCAAGGTCCCAGAAAAAAACTTCCGAAGGAACTGGCAGTAATCAATGCAGATAACTGCACTGGCTGCGAGAGCTGTCTCGAAGTCTGTCCTGTCGACTGCATTTTTAAGGTGCAGCAATACGACCAATTTCATAACCTGCAAAGTTGGTGTGAAATTGACATTGAACGATGCGTTGGCTGTGAAGTTTGTGTCCATATTCCGGGTAAAAAGTCGAATCCTTACGACTTGAAAGTCTGTCCGTGGGACGCGATTGAGATGATTGCGACCGAAGAAGTGGCTGTTGCCGTTTCGCAGATGGGCGGACCGCCGGAATATGTGGAGGAAAATTGGGATCGCCTCGTCGACACGGCGCAGCATTTAGCGGAACTCAAAGCCGCCAAATAGCTTTGCACGAAGTGTGCCTCAGATATTCGTCTGATTCAAACTTTGCGTCTTCCCGAAAAAACTGTATGGTGTACATATTTACACCATACAGGCATCGGGTTGCATTATGTCGAATTTACAGCGTCAGGAATATTTCCCGCGTACTCGCAAGGAATATTTGTTTGATCAACTCAGGCTTGCTGCGATACCTGGCCTTGGGCCGATCCTCCGGCGGCGTCTGATCGGTCAATTTGGCTCAGCATCCAGGGTTTTACAAGAGAGTGTAGCCACACTTGAAGGCATTCATGGAGTTGGCCACCGTCTCGCATCTGCTATTTCAATGAGCAGTACTCACGACAAAGCATCTCGCATTCTTGATGACTGTCAGCAGCATGGTATCGATATCGTCTTGGATACCGACCCGGTATTTCCTGAACTTCTTTCTCAGATCCCTGATCCACCTGACATGCTCTTCGTTCGTGGAACGCTCGAGCCCTGCGATAGTCTTGCAGTCGCAGTTGTCGGTGCTCGCCATGCCACCAAAGCTGGGCAGCGAATTGCACACGCTTTTGCTGAGGGTCTTGCCCATGCTGGTTTGACAATTGTCAGCGGCCTGGCTCGCGGTATCGATGCTGCTGCACATCGTGGAGCGATTCGTGCAGGCGGAAGGACTCTGGCGGTACTGGGGAGTGGATTACGAAATATCTACCCACGTGAACATCATCAATTAGTTGAGGATGTCATTTGTCATGGAGCTGCAGTCAGCGAACTTCCGCCCGCAACGCCACCACAAGCAGCGGCTTTTCCCAGGAGAAACAGGATCGTATCGGGGCTCTCCCTTGGCACCATTGTAATTCAGGCTTCTCAACGTTCGGGTGCACTTATAACCGCACGAATGGCAGGAGAACAGGGACGTGATGTATTCGCTCTTCCTGGACCCATTGATTGCAGGATGTCAGCAGGGTGTCATAGTCTTATTCGCGATGGTGTCACACTTGTTACATGTATCGATGAAATTCTCGATGAACTGGGACCGCTGTATAAAAAAGTGCGGACTTCAGGGGGGCGTACTATTCACAAGCCAGCAGAGCTACAACTTGATGAATTTGAACAGAATGTGCTTGCCGCAATTGATGCCACTTCAGATCAGACCAAAAAAAACACTCTCGATGCGGTTGTTGAGTACATGAATATTGAGCCTTCCCGTGTCCTAGCAGCGTGTGCGGCTCTGGAAATTCGTAAGATAGTTATCCGTTCACCGGGCAATATTATCGAACGTCTTTAACCCCCAGAGACAAAAAGAAGCCCACACGGTGCTTATAAAACAAACGGGCTCTTTCTCTCAGGTCATGACTCACTCTACAATTAACTTCATGGATACATCACTCTTTCATCGTGTAGAAGAAGTCTGCGGCCGCCTCCTTCAGCTACGAGACTCTCTTTGACTACGCTGGTCGAACTGAATCAGCAGCCACACTTGAAGCTCAGATGTCTCAAACTGATTTCTGGAATGACAGTGAGGCCGCTCAAGCAACTGTCGCTAAACTGAAACAGTTGAATTCCATCCTGAAGCCGCTCGACGAATCAATCTCTGCCTCCAATGACCTCGAAGCACTTGTGGAACTGGTCAAGGAAGACGATTCTTTGGAAAGTGAACTCTCGACTGAGGTTACTCGAGTCGAAGAACTTGTCGATCAACTGGAATTAACTTCTCTGCTAAGTGGTCCACATGATTCTTGTGATGCGCTTGTATCAATCCATGCTCGAGATGGAGGCACGGATGCAAACGACTGGGCCGAGATGATGTTGCGCATGTATTCGGCCTGGGCTAATAAAAGAGAACTCAGCATAGAACTACTCGACAGGCAAGACGATGACGTCGCTGGTATTCAAAATGCCACCATTGCAATACGAGGACCATGGGCATATGGATATCTCCGCGGCGAGATGGGCATTCACCGACTGGTACGGATCAGCCCATTTAACGCAGAAGGGAAACGGCAGACCAGTTTTGCGGCCGTTGATGTATCCCCCGAAATAAGTGACGACGACACCGATATAGAAATAAAAGACGAAGATATTCGAGAGGATGTTTTTCGGGCAAGCGGTGCCGGTGGACAGCATGTCAACAAAACTTCGAGTGCTATTCGCTTAACTCACTTTCCGAGCGGGATTGTGGTTCAATGCCAAAGTGAACGCAGTCAACATAAGAATAGAGCGACGGCCATTAAAATGTTACGCTCTCGACTTGCTCGACTTGAAGAAGAAAAACGTGAGGCTGAGCAACTCGCTAAATACAAACTGCAGCCGAAGACTGGATTTGGCTCACAAATTCGAAATTATTTCCTCCACCCGGATCAACGCGTGAAGGATCAGCGGACAGGCCATTACGTAGGAAATTTCCAGAGTGTACTGGACGGCAACCTCGATGGCTTTCTCGATGCCTACCTGCGATGGAAAGCGTCAGATGCGGCTCCAGTCGCCGTTGACGACTGAGCCTACAACCTGACTGGACGTTTTTCCTCGGGCAGGATAGAGTCGGTCGTACCATTACTCGTTTCCTATAGGATTCCCATGCCGGAAAAAGAACAAGCACTCGAGGTTGAAGGCGTTGTGACACAAGCATTGGCAAACACCCGATTCCGGGTGCAGATTGAAGGTGGGCATATCGTCAACGCCCACGTGGCCGGAAAAATGCGAAAGAATTTCATTCGGATTGTTCCTGGAGATAAAGTCAAAGTTGAACTTTCTCCTTACGATCTGACAAAAGGCCGCATAACGTTCCGCGAACGATAGTTGCACAGTTACTGCTGCGACGTATCTTTCGAAGAATCCTCACCAGACTGTTGCTCGAGCGTTGGTGCTGTTTCATCAGGGACTTGAGAGGAAGGCCCTTTCTCTGATTCCACAGATATATTCTTCTTTGAATCCTGTAATAAATTTGGCTTCACTGGAGATTCTGCACCTGCGGGAGTATCTTCACTATCTTTAGCTGCAACGTGTTGCACGTGAGGCTCATCCAATGAGCCTTGTGTTACAGAATGATTTGTAGCTTCTGCAGAATCCGCTTCTTGCACTTCCTTATTTAGCTTCTTCTTTTTTGAAGGCTTTTTTCCGGCTGAATCATCCGTACCGGTTTGAATATCAAAAAACTGTTTCAAATCTCCAAATGTTCGTAAAGGCGCCTGCCCAGTCTTCATTTCATCAGTCAATGGTTTTTTTGCTTTTTTACGATCTGGGCGAGAAGTATACGTGCGACCTCCACGGTCTTGTTTCGTGCCCTTTCTTGGACCGCTCCCTGGCTTCCGCTGACCACGACCACTTGGTGATCCCTTTGTCTCCGCAGACTTTTTCTGAGTGCTATTCGCAGCAAATTTCTTTCTAGGATTCTGCGAACGTCCTCTGCTCGCTCCATGCACGGGTTTCGTACCCGGCTTAATCATTGTCAAAGCAACACGACGGCGAGTCTTATCGAGCTCAAGAACCCAAACCTTGACAGACTGACCAACGACGACAGCTGCGTACGGATCGCGTATAAATCCACTCGAAA
The DNA here is from genome assembly GCA_016776925.1 of Pirellulales bacterium. Taxonomy (GTDB): domain Bacteria; phylum Planctomycetota; class Planctomycetia; order Pirellulales; family UBA1268; genus UBA1268. The sequence continues at coordinate 8,802 of JADHSL010000004.1, forward strand.
GCTGGCTTACATGCACGAGTCCACTATCGTGTAAGCCGATATCAACGAAAGCACCGAAATCAACAACATTGAGTACCGACCCTCGAAGTTCCATGCCGACCTCAAGATCTTCAAACTTAAGCACACCTTGTTTGAACAAGGGCTCAGGCAGATCTTCACGGGGGTCTCGACCTGGACGCAAAAATTGTTCAACAATGTCTGCAAGTAAGAGTCGTCCAACACTTAATTCATCAGCCATAGATGTCAGGTCTATTTCGCCGACTGCGTCTGAAATTTTCTGATGTTTCTCACGATCGACTAGTTCTGCTGAAGAGGCACCGATTTTTTCTAGTACTCTCTCGGCTACCTGATAGCTTTCTGGATGGATTCGTGTCGCATCAAGTGGATTTGTACCTTCAGATATCTTTAAGAAGCCAACTGCTTGCACAAACGCCGCATCACCAAAACCGGGCACCTCACGGAACTGCTCTCGAGAGGTAAACGGACCCTTCGCGGCTCGCCAATCAATGATTCCCTTCGCAACAGCCTGATTCAAGCCGGCAACATACCGCAGAAGTGCCGGACTCGCAGTATTGACATCGACTCCAACATAATTAACACAACCTTCAACAACCGCATCGAGTGATGCATGAAGATGCCGAGCCTTGACGTCGTGCTGATAAAGGCCAACGCCAATATTTGCAGGCTCAATTTTTACAAGTTCCGAAAGTGGATCAAGTAATCGACGGCCAATTGATACTGCACCACGGTAAGCAGCTTCAAAATCAGGTAACTCTTCACGCGCATACTGACTTGTTGAATAGACACTCGCTCCTGCCTCATTGACAATCACATAGGCGACATTGTGCTCTTGCAAGTCACCAACGATGAGTTCTGAAAGCAGAGATTCTACTTCTCGCCCGGCCGTCCCGTTCCCAACGGCAATGACATTACAGCCATGCTCACGGACAAGCTCAACAATTCGGGCTGCTGCTGCAGTTTTCTGTTCAACTTTACCCACGACGTGCAGGATGTCACGAGCTAAGGGATTGCCACAGGAATCAAGTACGACTGCTTTACAGCCACTTTTAAATCCAGGGTCAATCGCAAGAACGATTCGGCCTGCGACCGGAGGCTGCAATAGCAGGTTCCTCAAATTCCGAGCAAACACTGCAATCGCATGCTCTTCAGAGGCATCCGTCATCTCGCGACGTACTTCACGTTCAAGACTGGGCAAAATTAGTCGCGATAGTGCATCACGGCAACAGCCTTTAAGAAAGGCTGCATGCGGGTGATCGGTAGGAATAACGAGTTCATCTACTATCGTCTGTATTTCTTCGGTCGGTCCCTCGACACGGACTCGGAGAACTTTTGCTCTTTCACCTCTATTCATTGCCAAGACACGGTGTGGTGGCACTTTTTGCAGGTGCTCATCGAAATCAAAATAGTCTCTGAAATGCTTTGCTGTTTTCGTCAGGGCCTTACCCGGAGTTTCGATTCGCAGACTACGAAGTCGGGCCTTCTGAAACAGAAGTTTGCGTAACCGCTGGCGGACGTCGGCTCGAGAGCTAAAAAGATCAGCAATAATATGACCTACGCCAAGGAGCGCATCAGCCGCAGTGGCAACACCCGAATCATCATCGACAAAATCTGCTGCTCGCTTCTCTAGATCTGCTGCCTGAGAATCTGCTGCGATTATTTCCCGAGCAAGCGGCTCTAATCTTTTTTGTTTCGCTTGCTCTGCCAGCGAGAGACGTTTTGGTTTGAATGGGAGATAGAGATCTTCAAGAACTTTAGTGTTCTCGGCTGCATCGATTTCCTCACGCAACTCAGGTGTTAATTTCCCCTGCCCTTCAATAGTCCGAAGGATGGTCTGTTTTCGGTCAGCCAGTTGCCTCGCTTTACCAACTGCACCTGTAATGCTCCGCAGCTGGAGTTCATCAAGACCACTCGTCTGGTCCCGGCGATATCGCGTAATAAAGGGAACAGTATTCCCCTCATCAATTAATTGCACAGCGGCAAGAACACCCTCTTCGGGCAATCCCAGCTGCTTCGCGATTCGTCTTAAGTCAATGACGGTCGTGGAACTCATCCGCTCCGCCGGTTTTCATACAGTGAAGGAAATGTAGTCCTACAGCAAATTGGCATTCGATGTTGCTTTCCAAAGAATTCACCGCAACCTGAATGACAATTAACAGGGACTCGCTTTCCCGCTCTTCCAGAATAGGACGCCACTCAGCTGAGGGCGACTTCGCTCAGAAAGAAACGAGGGTTTGGTGCGGAACAATCCGCACATCTCTGCCGGTGAATGTAGAGTGCAAGGGGTACAGTTGTCAAACCACCGAGTCCTCCCAAGCCTCCCTTTCTCACTCTCATCAAGCTTGATCTTGACACTCAACCCACTTGCTAAATATTCACCCTTTTCTAATACCCGCCGGTACACCCGGGGCCTGCGGGGCCAAAAATAAAATTTCGAAGTGGCGAGCCCGGATCAAACATGACGATTTATACAGGTAAGAGACACAAATCTTCTGCCGAAACGAGTCCTCCTGCCTAGCGGAGACAATGAAGCGATGACACCCGGTTCTAGTTCAGATTCAACCGACAAATTATCCAACTCTACTGACTTTCTTCCAAAAGTCCCTCTCCTGGCAATTGACCGACAAAATGGTCCACTTCGAGAGCAATTCCGGCAGGTCATGGACGACGTCTGTGACTCCGGTCGTTTCGTTCTGGGGCCGGATGTGACGGCTTTAGAAAATGAGTTATCTACAATCCTCGATGTACCTCATGTCATTGGCTGCGCATCGGGGAGCGATTCTCTTCTCCTCGCATTGATGGCGCTCCACATCGAGCCGGGTGATGAGGTGATCTTGCCTAGCTACACTTTTTTCGCCACAGCAAGTGCCGTCACACGCTTGGGTGGTGTACCCATATTTGCAGATATCGATCCAAGCACGTTTCTCATCGACACTGATGATGTTGCTCGCCGAATCACCTCTCGAACACGTGCCATTATCCCGGTTCATCTCTTCGGACAAACCGTGGATATGGATACGCTTCTACCGATTGCAAACGGGGCAGGACTTCCGATTATTGAAGACGCCGCTCAGTCAATACTATCCACTTGGCATGGACGATGCAGTGGCGGACTCGGTGATATGGGATGCTTCAGCTTTTACCCCACAAAAAACCTTGGTGGCTTTGGCGACGGGGGGTTTCTCACAACAACACGTGATGACCTAGCAGAGTCACTTCGAAAACTTCGGGTCCACGGCATGGAACCTCGCTACTACCATGATGTTGTAGGCATCAATAGTCGACTTGACTCACTCCAAGCCGCTGTCCTCCGCATCAAGCTTCCACTCCTTGACGAATGGACAACGAATCGAGCACACAATGCAATTCGATACACAGAAATGTTTAACCACTGTGAATTAGAAGATGTTATTACGACACCAAAAATTGACACACGTGGAAGACATGTATGGAATCAGTATGTCATTCGTGTGGCCGGTGGAAAGCGAGATGCCCTGCGGGAGCACTTGATGGCGACCGGTGTTGGAACAGAAATTTACTATCCTGTTCCGCTTCATTTACAGAAATGCTTCGCTAACTTTGGTTGGAAATTGGGTGATCTTCCTTTTACCGAACAGGCTACAAAAGAAACACTCGCTCTTCCAATTTTCGCCGAACTTGAACCGACCGAACAAGCGACTGTTGTTGGAAGAATAGCAGAATTTTTTGGCAGGCCACCAGTCCCGAGTCAAATTGCACGCATGGAGAAAGGATCCGATGCGGTAAGCCAACCACGGCAAGTTCATCGGACTGGGCTTATTGGTCGCGCTGACGATGTACGATGCTAGCAAGAGACTGGGAGACCCGCTTAACTACGGGCCAGAAGTTGACGCTTAGTCTAACCAGTCATGATCGGCAAGTCGCTCTGGTGTGTAAACCTCTGTTACGTAGCTGATGTCTTTTGAAATTAAAGACTCCACCTCGAGCTTGAAGCCGTTTGAGAGCATCTTGTGAATTTCCTTCTGCCAGGCTTTCTTGGCAGCAAACCAAGGATATGCGGCGATTTGCTTCGCTCTTTTTATATCCGAGTCACTCAGTGCTATTTGAACACTCGGGGCTAGCTTGCATTTCTCATAATCAATCGACCGCAAACCAAGAAATCGTGCTGACGGAATAGCCATTCGCTTTGATTCGTATGCAAGATTGATCGAGCCCTGTTTTAAGACAGAGTAGATGTAATAGCCCCAAGGATCGTTATCAAGCAAACAATAGACCGGAAGTTTTAGTTCATGATGGAGACGATAGAGCATTCGACGCACACCACGTGGTGGCTGACCACCACCATGTGTCAGAAGACAATTGTGTTTCCTCCAGAACTTATCTTCGTTGAATCTCCGCCACACGGTATCTTTCTCGACATGAAGAATAAATTTGGCAGTACATTTCTTAAAGCGAATAACCTCTTCCTCAACAATTGAGGGGATACTGTACCCACCCGACCCCATACGGGAGCAGTCAATCTCATCTCCCGAATCAATCAGGGTAATAGGACCGACCATACCACCACGATTACTAGCATAAACATGGAGTTGCTCTCGGAGGCTCTCAAGTGTCACTTCAAGATCTTCGATGATTGGATCGCATTCATCCTGCGTACCGAAGGTTTCTTCACGCGTCCCCTCGATAGTGTGCTTGAGTAGGTAGTACAGCCCTCGAATACTCGTTGTTTTCTGCTGGTCGATAAGTGATTTGCAACCTGTAGCTACAAGAAGCGTTTGCATATAGCTCTTTGCTTGGCTGAGATTAAAAAGGTGCCGTCGGTTCTTCTGGCCACCCATTTCAATTATTTTTCGTGACTTATTAAACCGAACGTTCGAAAGACTTCGGGTTGGGATATCAAGATGCGGATCACGTCGCCTTTCAGCAGCCTTCTCAACCTCATTCGCTAAGCCAACAATCAGCTTGCGAGTTTTCCGATCAACAGGAGGTAGAGCGATAGTTGCACCAGCACTGCGTGAACTACTGCGTTTCATTACTTTCTTTGCCATGGTCACTACCCAGCGAATTGCCTTGAAGGAGAAAGAGAGGACTGACTAAATTGAATCGAACATCTTATCGACATCCACTAGAGATTGGCAGACTACACTGTCAGCGAATGATAAGCAAAGCTAGCAACACTGCTGATTAACTCTCAGTTTTTGAGTCAATAACATGTCCAGCGCGAGCTTTGGAAGCAAGATGAAAGGCCGACATCATGTCGTACGAAGTAATCTCACAGAGTAATTCTGTAACCTTTTCGTAAACGTCTGGTTCCAGCAGAGGTTCCACCTCTTTCATAAGATCTACTACTCGCTTCTCTTGGGCCTCGAGTTCAGCAAGTTCTACCTTTCGATCAGCGAGCACTCCATTGAAAGAATCCAGCTTACGGGCATACTCCATCAATAAAGGAGAATCGGTTGCCGCATCAAACCACGGCCGGTAGATCGGTTTCGCCATTGTTAACCCCATTTAAGGAAAGGGTGGATGACGGGATTCGAACCCGCGACCTTCGGTACCACAAACCGACGCTCTAACCAACTGAGCTACAACCACCATATCTTCAGAAAATTCTACCAAACTTTTCGATGAAAACAGCGGGCCAGAAAACCCTTTTCTAACAAAGAAAATTCTGGCATTCCCCTGGAAGCACTGAATCGTTTCAATGAGCCCTATAAAGATACTTCTAGTCGCTCTTTTTTGCCCTCTCAGCCCGAGCTGCCTCATATCATGCAACAGCCATCCATTACTACAGTCCGCTGTGATGGACACCGTGGCTGCGTTGCAGACATTGCAATGTTGGCAAAAAATATACCGCTGTTCCCCGTTGATCGATGGTGCAATCTTACCGAACTCACTCAAGCGAGGACAGCCAGCCACCATCGAATAGGCTGGGCGGCAATTTTCCTGAAGGCCTACGGTAAAGTCGTCGAGCAAACACCCGAACTAAGAAGCTGGTTTCTGCCAGGGCTCTGGCCTCGCATTGCAACAACTAATCAAATTGTTGCAACCTTAGCAATTAACCGAATTGAAAATGATACCGAGCAACTTTGTTGGGCTCGCCTTCATCAACCAGAAACACTACCACTTGTTGATATACAACGCTTCATCGACGAGTGTTGCAGTGCTCCAAGCAATGAGCTTTTTAAGCGGCAGCGTGAACTTGAAATGCTTCCAGGATTTCTTCGAAGAGCTGTACTTCGTTGGAACCTTCGGTCAGCGTCTCGTAAACGCTCCACACGCATTGGAACCTTTAGTCTTTCGACGCTTGCAGGCTACGGCGCGAGCAACCACTTTCACCCAACGCTCTGCACAACAAGTATTTCGTACCGTCCTGTTGAAGCTGATGGCAGGTGCCTTGTAACAATGATTGCTGACCATCGTGTTATCGACGGTGCTGTGGTCGCAAGAAGCCTTGCTACCCTCGAGAAATTTCTTCAGCAGGATCTTGTCCACGAACTTCGCTCACAGACGGAGTCGCAGGCGACTGATGCGACTCCTTCAAACGCCGCCTGATTTCAGCCAGCCGTTCACTTAGGTCTCGTTCCAAGCCTCGACTTGTTGGCTGATAGTAGTGTCGCTCCACGCCAAGATAGTCCTGTTTCGCAATCGCGTCAGGAGCATCATGGGCATAGGCATATCCCTCACCGTGACCAAGTCTTCTTGCTCCTGCATAGTGCTTGTCCTGTAAATGTCTCGGCACGGGTACCACGGATTTTTCACAAACATCATGACGAGCATCTGCAATAGCACGTGTGCATGCGTCGCTTTTTGGTGCAAGTGAAAGATATGAGACGGCCTGAGCCAGCGCGAGTTGGCATTCCGGCAAACCCACAAACTCGGTCGCCTGCATGGCAGCTATTGCAACAAGAAGTGAACGGGGGTCAGCGTTTCCAATATCTTCACTGGCCAAAATAACCAGCCGTCGAGCCAAAAAACGTACGTCTTCGCCACCTTCGAGCATTCGTGCAAGCCAGTAGATTCCAGCGTCTACATCACTGCCACGTATGCTCTTAATAAGTGCACTTGCGCAGTCGTAGTGTGTGTCACCTGAATCGTACACAACCGCTTTTCGCTGCACACTCTCACGGGCCAGTTCTTCCGTAAAGACCAATGGACGAACGGTTGATGAAAGTACTCCAACCTCAAGCCCACCAAGGGCTCGACGGGCATCACCGTCAGCGGTTTCTACAAGAAACTCAAGTGCCTTGGGATCAAGTTTGATTTCTTGTGATCCAAACCCATGTACTTTATCAGCAAGCGCATGTTGAATAATTCGTTTTATGTCTTCTGGCTGAAGTGCTTCGAGTTCAAAAATACGACTTCGACTTACCAACGCCGGAGTCAATGCAAAAAATGGGTTTTGTGTTGTCGCTCCAATTAATGCAATAACGCCATTTTCGACATCGGGCAGCAGAACATCTTGCTGCGATTTATTAAAACGATGAATCTCATCAATAAACAGGCAGGTTCGGCAAGCATCGTCCTCCAATCGACGCCGCGCACTCTCAATGATATCACGGAGATCTTTCACCCCTGAAGCGGTTGCAGAAAGTTCGATAAATCGACGCTTCGTCTCGGTGGCAATAATTTCACCAAGGGTTGTTTTGCCGACTCCGGGAGGACCGTAGAGAATGATTGAACCAAGCCGGTCGGCCTCAATCAACCGCCTTAAGAGCTTCCCTGGGCCAATGATCTGCAACTGGCCGACGTAATCGGCTAACCTTCTGGGCCTCATTCGAGCCGCTAGAGGTGCTACCCGCTCAACATTTTCCTTTCTCGTAGCACTAAATAAATCGGGCATGCTCAATACCTTATCCTTACTACCATGTATCTGTGTAGATAATGGTGGCCATCATTATCTACACAGATTTTAACAACCGAAAATATACTCGACGCTACCATACCTAAGGAGGATTGCATGGGATTTAGGACACTTCGTCAATGCGTCGAAACTCTTCGGGGAGAAGGAGAGGTCATTGAGATTGATCATCCAATCGACCCACATCTTGAAATAGCTGAAATTCAACGGCGACTTTTTCGGGCCGGAGGTCCAGCACTTCTCTTCACATCTGCTCTCGGTACCCAGCATCCAATACTTACTAATCTCTACGGCACACAGAAGCGAGTTGAACGATTATTTTCCGATACCCTTGAACGAGTGCGACGGCTGGTTGAACTAAAGATTGACCCAACTGCTGCCGTCCAGAACCCCTTGCGATATTGGCGGAGCCCTCTTGACGCACTCAGCATGATTCCACGGCACGTCCGTGGAGGAGGTGTGCTCAATCGCGATGTGCCTCTTACGAGCCTTCCGGGTGTAACAGGTTGGCCTGGTGATGGTGGACCATTCATTACGTTACCGGCTGTCTATTCGGAACATCCAGATGCACCCTCAATGAGGACCTCGAATCTTGGCATGTATCGAGTTCAGTTACGTGGCAATTGCTACGAAGAAAACAACGAAGTTGGCATGCACTACCAGATACACAGAGGAATTGGTGTGCATCATGCCGCAGCAATTGCACGGACAGAGCCACTCAAAGTGGCTATCTTCGTTGGAGGAACTCCTTCTATGGCAGTTTCTGCAATGATGCCGTTACCCGAAGGCCTTTCTGAACTTACGTTTGCTGGTGCTTTGGCAGGCCATCGCATACCAATGATTCGCCGCAAGGGACGCCCTTCTATTTACGCTGATGCTGATTTTGTTATCGAGGGAACAATTGCTCCTGATGTAACGAAGCCAGAAGGGCCATTTGGTGACCACCTCGGTTACTATTCTCGACAGCATGATTTTCCCGTCATGCGAGTTGACCATGTCTGGCAACGAGAAGATGCAATTTGGCCTGTTACGGTGGTGGGACGACCGCCTCAGGAAGACACGATGTTTGGTTGGCTCGTTCATGAGATCACTGGTCCTATCATCCCAACGGTATTACCAGGGATATCCAGCATTCATGCCGTAGACGCAGCCGGTGTTCATCCACTTCTTCTGGCTGTTGGCAGCGAACGTTATTTGCCTTGGAAAAATTCGTCTCGACCAGCTGAGTTACTCACTCAGGCTTCAGCAATACTCGGACAGGGCCAACTTTCTCTGGCGAAGTATCTGTTTATTGTCAATCAGGCGGATGCCCCCAACCTGAATGCTCAAGACGTACAAGGATTTTTTAGCCACCTGTTGCAACGAGTGGATTGGAGACGAGACTGTCATTTTCATACCGAGACAACAATTGATACGCTCGATTACTCTGGCAAGGGCTTTAACAACGGTTCTAAGTTGGTCATAGCCGCCCGTGGTCAATCAGTCCGAGAGCTACCGAACGAAATCTCGGGAAGCATGTACCTTCCAGAGGGCTTCTCGAAACCGTTTGCATGCATCCCTGGCATACTCGCCGTCTCTGGACCACCTATCGAACCGAGACCGTCTCTTGATGGGCCAAACGAGGATACAATTTGGCATTCAACGAAGCACGCTCATTGGACTCAGGACATACAACGATTTACTCATGCGATCAATCAACAAGATGACATACTAAAGTGGCCTCTTATTGTCATTGCAGACGATAGCGCATTCACTGCGGCAACTCTGGAAAACCTTCTGTGGATCACATTTACAAGATCCAATCCAGCAACCGATGTTCATGGTGTTAGAGAAAAAATCCATCAAAAACATTGGGGCTGCGCGGGGCCACTTGTCATTGATGCACGGCTCAAGCCACACCATGCTCCACCCGTTGAGGAAGACCCTGCTGTTGTTGAAAAAATTGACAGTCTTTGCCGAAGAGGGGGTCCACTTGCAGGAATCATTGAATAGATTCGCAGAACTACACTCAAGATTGAACTTGAGACGTGAATAGACTCTGGACATCTTTAGATCAGAACCAATTACTCAACAGCGGGTATCTCGCTGATTCGGACTTTGGTCGACACTGATCGATGGCCTGTTCTTCGACGATAGTTTTTTCTACGACGGAATTTCTGAACATAGATTTTTTCACCCTGCGACAGTCCAAGAACTTCTGCCTTAACAACGGCACCGTCAATAATCGGGGCACCTATGTGGAGCTTTCCTTCTTTACTGACTGCGAGCACTTTGTCGAAGACAAGTTCAGATCCAGCATCAATGGGCCGGAAATCGACTTCTATTTCTTGCCCCTCAGAGACACGATACTGCCGCCCCCCATCTGACACGATGCAGTAGTGATGACCACCACTAGCCATGGTGTCGGTCGTTGGAGTGTCGGTGGATGTTGTTTCGGCAGCCATCAGAAAACCTCAATTCATGTAAACCAGTACCCAGAGCGGGAAACTTTGATTGTAATCCGTGAGCGAGAAAATCCAGCCTCGTGCACAAAGCACGGGAGTTTGACACTTTCTTCACTACTTTTTGCTGAAGTTTATGGAAACCGCACCGTTCGCCCACTCGCTTCCCATGCTTCAATCGCTAGGTGTTCTGGGGACGCAGTGTCCTGACCCACAATATGAAGTTCTACACGAGAAACGTCTTCGAACTGGGCAATCTCTCGTCTTTTCCGGTTATTTATCCATGTTGCCACTTCATCATGTACGGTGATTGTCAAACGCGCAATATCTTCACGCGTTACCGACAATTGGAGCATTCGCATAACTTCAATCGCCACACTTTCCGGGGTCTTTGCCATCCCAGTGCCCAAGCACGTGGGGCAATCACGAAAAACACTCTTTCGAAGTGACGGACGGATTCTCTGACGAGTCATCTCTATTAGCCCGAAAGGACTTGTTCGCAAGACTTTTGTACGAGCTCTGTCTCGCTTCATTGCATCATGCAAGGCCCTCTCAACTCCACGACGATATTTCTCCCGCCGCATATCAATAAAGTCATTGACAATGACGCCACCGAGGTCTCGTAATCGTAACTGGCGAGCAATCTCTTTTGCCGCTATCAGATTCATTTGATAGGCGTTCTCTTCTGCTGATTTTTCTGTGCGAAAACTTCCCGAATTGACGTCAATTGCAACGAGCGCTTCGGTCGTATCGATTACAATCGATCCGCCACCTTTAAGCGGAACTTTGTGCTGATGAATTCGACTAATCTCTTCCTCGAGTCGATAGCGATAAAACAACGGTTCTTTACCATCATAGAACTGCAGTCGGCTGGCATACTTCGGCATGACCAACTCAAGGAACTCTTTTGCTCGTTCATATGCGGCACGATCATCAATAAGAATTCTTCCCACATCTTCAGTGAACATGTCTCGGATCGTCCGAATAATCATGTCACTTTCCTGATAGATATCGATTGGGGCGGAATATTTTCTCATCCGCTTCACAATGCTCTTCCAAAGCCGAAGTAAATACGCCATATCACGAGCCATCTCAGACTTGGTTCGCTCCGTACCAGCTGTTCGTACGACAAAGCCAACTCCTTTGGGCGGCTTGAGCGCATTCATAATCCCTCGAAGCACTCGCCGTTCTTTTTCATTATCGATCTTTTTTGAGACTCCAACTCGACCAAGTGGCGGCATAAGGACGAGGTAACGGCCAGGAATGGAAATGTAGGTTGATAGAGTAGGCCCCTTCGTGCCAAAGCCCTCCTTGATAACCTGTACCAGTAATTCGTCACCTCGTTTCAAGACATCCTGTATAGGTGGCTTAATACGAGGACGATCACCTATACGTGGTTTTCGACGCCGATCTGAAGGCCTCCCCCCGTTATTCGATCCTTCGGAAGGAGCTTTTGCCGGGTCGGTCAATTCAAAAGCCTTGTCGGGATCAAGACCACCCTGACGATAGTATTGGGGCTCAATATCACTGATATGCAGAAATCCATTCCGCCCAACACCGAAATCAACAAAGGCAGCCTGAATGGATGGCTCTATGTTAACGACCCGGCCCTTATAAATATTGCCAACGAGGTTTTCCTGGCTTGTTCGTTCAACATAAAGTTCCTCCAGTACACCCTCCTCAATAATTGCAATGCGGCATTCTTCAGCCTGCGTCACATTAATCAGCATTTCCTGCTTCATAATCGTTCTTTCTTTCTATTGATCTGCCACTCTGGAGCGGCACATACATCACGCGACAGTCTCCGCTAGAAGACGTCGTTTTTGATCACGCAAAAAGGCCTTCACGTCACGAGCACTGTTCATTTCAAGAACCCGTTTCGCGACAGCCTGACAATCGGCGATTGATACGCTTCGAACCGCCTGTTTTATTTCTGGTATGGCTGCAGCAGGCACACTCAGTTCACGAAGCCCAAGGCCAAGCAATAACTGGGTGTACATGACGCTTCCACTCATCTGACCGCAGACACTTGCCGACACTCCGGCATCATCCGCAATATCAAGAGATCTCTTGAGCAATCTGATAACTGCTGGATCACACGCGCTATAGAGATCTGCTACATCCTTATTCCCACGATCAACAGCCAGCGTGTACTGAATGAGATCGTTTGTTCCAACAGAGACAAAATCCACTTCCTTAATGAATGCATCGAGCATCATTGCGGCGGCAGGTGTCTCAACCATTATTCCAATTTTTAGCTTTGGATTGAAATCAATATCGTGCTCAGCGAGATCCTCCATCACATCTGCCAAGACTAATCGTGCCTGGCGTAATTCAATGATTGTCGAGACCAACGGAAACATCACTCGAACGTCACCGTGAGAACTCGCTCGTAGAATGGCCCGCAACTGGGTGCGAAACATTGGCAACTGCCGCAAGGACAAGCGAATGCTTCGTAAGCCCAGGCATGGATTTCGCTCCTCCTCCGGACTTTTTTCAGTGAGCATCTTGTCGGACCCTAGATCCAACGTCCGGACCACCATCGGCTTCCCGTCAATTGCGTCAATGACCTTGCTATATGCACGATAATGATCCTCTTCGCTTGGCTCATGCTGACTCGTAAGGTAGAGAAATTCGGTGCGATAAAGTCCTATGCCATCGCTACCACGTCGCTTGCACTGTTCAACTTCCTCAGGAAACTCAATATTTCCTCGGATTTGCACTCTCACACCATCGACTGTCTCAGCCGGCAAGTCTCGTAAGTGTCCGAGGGACGCGGCGACCGTTTCGGCAACTTCAGCTTCAAGCCTGTATCGAGCTATCGTTTCTTCATCTGGCTGAAGAATGACTACGCCTTGATTACCATCAAGAATGACCGGCTCCCCACCGGAAACATCTGCCAAAAATGGACCAATACCAACAACAGCAGGTATCTCAAGTCCTTCTGCAACGATCGCGGTATGACTCCCTGGACCACCGAGTTCTGTTGCAAAACCTTTGACAAAACGTCGATCTAGATTTGCTGTTTCACTTGGCGTCAGATTATGAGCCAGTATCACGACCGGCTCAGAAATTGATGCGAGCGTCTCCCTACGCTGACCTAAAAGGTTGCGAAGCAGGCTCTTTTCAATGTCATAGATATCGTGAGCCCGCTGTGCAATATGATTGTCAAGTTTCTGAAAAACTTTGGCGTATCGTCGGAGCGTCCGGCTCACCGCATATTCTGGCCACCAGTTGCGTTCACGGACCGCACTTGTCAACTCTTCCTGTAGCCGTTGATCATGAAGCATCGCCAGATGGGCGTCAAAAATGGCGGCATACTGCTCGCCAAGTTCCTCTCGAACCGCATCACGATTCTTCTTGATTTCAGCTGTTGATTCAGCGATTGCATTTGACAGCCGTTGAAGTTCTGTATCGACAGCACTTCGAGCCACGAAACGCCTCGGAATCCGAAAGCCTTCGCTGTCGAGAACAAGTGCTTCGCCGATTGTCACCCCCGACGAGACTGCAATACCTTGTAGTTTTAGCATGGGCGCCGGCGATCAAGGCGACATCCGTTTTGCAGGGAGATCGGCTAGCGACAACTTTCGCTTCAGCCAACGATCAACATCCTACGTCCCGGGCGCCTCGCGTCGCGCGTCTCCTTTTTGTTGTTTGTTTTTGTCAGCATGTATCCACCGGCAGGTAGATAAACACCATTTAAAACAAGAAGTCTGCGTAAACCGACATCTTGTCAACTGTTTGTATTCCTCTCGGCGTCACCCTCGCAGGTTGCCGTATTTATCCCAGCCGAATCGCTGGAAATCTGCTTTTCCTGTTTTGATTTATTCGTGTGTATTCTTGTATTTTCTTCATTCAGATCAAATTTATGCTCGAAGAGGCTCCCTATGGCGTCAAGCGCCTCAGAAGCATCTGGACCAGTTGCTTCAACAACTAGGTGCGTGCCTGCTTCAGCAGCAAGAGTCAACAGATCAAGGATACTTTTCCCATCGACCCGCTGAGCTTTTCCTACAAACTCAATACGTGACTCCCATCGCTGCGCTTCTCTCGCAACCAAATCCGCTGGCCGTGCATGGAGCCCCTGCTCATTTTCCACGACAACTTCTCGTGAATGAGTCTCATGCATCGAATTTTCAGTTTGATCTATGGTCATCTGTCTTGTAGCCACCTGTTGGCTTAATCACCTAACTCTCCAAAAACTACGAGGCAATGCTTTGAGCATCAGCGTCCTCAAGGAGCCGCCAGACCTCTTGAGGCCCACCAGCCTCTTTCAATGTTTTACAGAAAGCATCGTCTCGTAACTGTCTCGATATATTTTCCAAGGCTCGCAAGTGATCTCCAGGTCGATCTGGGGGCGAAACAAGGAGGAAAAACAGTTGCACTGGCTCTCCGTCTAAACTTTCAAAATCAACACCTTGTTCACTTATTGCAACCGTACCAACAAGCCGGCTAACACTTGGATGTTTTGTATGTGGCACCGCGACTCCGCGCCCTATGCCTGTACTTCCAAGATCTTCTCGTTTCATGATCGCCTTCACAATGCTGTCCATTTCGCCTACTGCAATCTTCTCAGCATCAACAAGCGACTGCGTCATCTCACGAATAACGCCCTCTTTTGAGTTTGCGGCCACACTTGGACGAATGGCATCGACTGAAACAAAATCTGAAAATTTCATAGTTGTTTTGTATCTACTCCGATGAGATTAACTTCTTCGGACTGTCTCGAGGTTTTTATGATCTCGTACTTTTTCTTTGTGCTTCCGCAATTGCTGCTCGAGCTTTTGCACTGCACCATCAACACTCCGCCAGAGATCAGGCGAGGTTTCATGACTTACAAGATCATGAAAATGCTCAGCTGACGCAATAATTTCAACTGCCGGAAGAGATGTATTAGCGAGATCAACAGTCACATCCAATGAGGTAATACGATCAAAATATCTTTTGAGGCGAGATACTTTTGCAGAAATTTTTGACTGCGAAGCAGCGCTAAGATGCCCGTGTCGAGCGGAAACGTTTATCTGCACGAATCAATCCTTTCTGACCAGTACCCATACCATTGTGGACCACGCATGCAGCACACAGGGGAATGATGACCAATCTAACTATACGGCCTATTCATCGACCAAGGTCGATGCAGGCAAGCAAACACTTCGACAAGCTGGGGTTTCCCGCTTATCATCCGATCAAAACCGGACATGTCGAGTCAGACACATTCTGATTTCACCGAAAATCTTCTCGTAATCCATGCCTGATCATAAACAAGCCGTGGAAGAGGAACAAACGCATGCTGTTTCTCCGGTTGAAAAGAGGAATCCAGCCAACGTCAGCCCTTGAGGCATCATGGATTTCGCGGGCTGAGAAGCCCTTGGTCGTACCTCTTTCGCCACCAGCCAGCACCCTCCATCAATTGTTTTTCACTCCAGTCCGCACGATATCGTGCCATATCCGTTGGTGACTCTTCATAAAGTTCGCGCAACCACTGAATTGCATACCTGCGGAAGATGATATTTTCGTCCTCGAGCAACCCAATGAGTTCTGGTGTTCTTGTATCTTTTGCACTTGAAAGGAGTGAACGTGTGGCAAGACCTATAAGAATTTCTCCTTGCTCGGAGCTGACATGATCCCGCAATGACTTCTTTAATGCAAATGCCTGCGTAGCATCTGCCAAAGCTGGAGGAACCGACTCTTCCTCGAGTTGCTTCCACATTTCGGCAGATGGACCAGAACCCGGACGTGGTGGCGCAGAAAGTAATTCTACAAGTTGGTCGTACCAACCAAGAAGCGCAAGTGTTTCCGAGGCAATCATACGGTTCTCAATTCGAGAATCATCCGACAACTCGATGAGTGATTTCAGAAGCGGCTCGGGTCGTGTTATTGCTTCAGCAAGCGACTCACTCGCTGACTTATCCAGCCTCGAAAGTGATCTCGACGATACCGCCCATATTGGAAAAGAGTCCGTCGTACGACTTGCCTCCAGCGGACTGGTTTCCGACCATTCAAGAATTTCTTTAGGCGCCAATTGGAACACCTCGGGAATTCCACGAAGTGGTCTTGCCACCGGAAGCCCTCCCGACTGCGTCTGCTTCCACTCAACTGGCTTCTCCAAGGCACATACTCTCGCAATCTGACTCTGCCGTGTTTGCCTTGCTGCCAAAACATCATCAGGCGTTTTAGAAACGTCAATCGCAACACTACCCATGAGACCTGATAAAATAATCCCATTGAGACCACCGGCAGCGATACCTATTTGGGCAGTGTCATCTGCAGACCGAATCACAATACTTCCAGATAAAAGTTCGATCCGTGGCTTCTGAAGACTATCGAGTTTGAAAATGGCGTGTGTCCGGGGTTTCATACGAACTGTAACTCCACCCACATCAAGGACAGGGCTGAGGCCTGGCGGCACCTGAATCTCCTCATACGGTCCAAGTGCGGATTCCGTTGGCAAGGCCAACCAACCATCCAGCTCACTTCGATCAGATGCTCGATTTCGATGAAGAACAGCTCCCCACCCGATATTCGCATCACTCTCTAAAAAACCAAGAATTGGTTCGTCTGGAACTGGCATGGGCACATTTTTTTGTACCGCGTTTGCATTTGCGGTGGTTGTTGACGGCAGCGGCGGTGCGGTAGACGCTGTGGCCAAAGGTGAACCAATAGCCATAGCAGTGCCCTGAGGCACCATCGCGTTGCTGACCATCGACTGATTTGGTGCATCAGCCTCCGACGAAGCAGTGTCCGCTTCAACCGGAACTGACGGAACAGGTGGCTGCTGGGATGACACAACCTCAGTTCCTTGAGGCTTTACTCCAACAGCAGTGCCTAGTGATGATTTGTCCGACTCTTTTTCAGGCAATCTTTCTTCAGGAGAATCTGGTTCAAGAGTGCTTTGATTTTTTTTCTGACCCGTTTTGAGTTCTCCATCCTTATTTTCAAACGCGAGATCAGACGGCGCTGGTGGCTGGGCTGCCTGTTGCTGAACTTGGGTGTCTCCAAATGTACGAAACAGTTGGACTCCAAAAGCACTGATAAGGAGAAAGAGCATCGCTATCGCAACAACAAGGGCAATTGGAGCAAAAAGCTTATCTTTCTTAAGCATAGGTACGACATCTGCTGATTCTTCACCATGGGAATCAAGGGCAAGAGTATCGAGCTCGGCTCGAACAGCTCGTGCATTTTCCATGTCTGTGGCATGGCCTACCTGACCAGCCGGTGAAGAAGATTTTTTTGATGTTAACTCGAAAAGTTTTCGACTTTCTTCATCAGTAAGTTCTGCCATCAGCTCATGCTGCCCAAGCATTTCTGAAAGGAACTGATGGCACTCGGCGGCCTCACATAACTGAACATCAGACTCGATGCAATTTGACTCAAAAGAACCAAGGCATTCTTCGGATAATGCATTGTCAAGAAATTCAGCCATACTGTTCGCGCTGGCGGACAAGCCTGCAGCATCCACTCGCGGTGATGGCAGATCAAGATTTCCAAGCACTCGCTCAATCCGTTGCTCAATTTCTTGAGCAGCATCGTGAGATAAAACTTTTTCATCCAGGTCGCGTTGGTCTTCTTCAGACAGCACGCGGTCTCGCCACGCCAACAGAGTTCTGACAGTCAGTCGCATTTTTGATGCCTCAAATCCAAGAAATAGCGAGTTCGACTTTCATTACAGCTCAGTACTGCACCGCAGGAATTCCCCTTCCGGCTACTCACTCGTGCTCCTTCTATAAGTGTCGCTTTCGAGCGAAATCCGTACAAAAAACCAGCTTGGTGTTCGTACGGTCGGAATTCGGGCATGTTTTTGCCTGCAAAACGAACTTTTCAATGCTCAACGCCGTAAAAAAAGGAGGCTTCCTCTCCGTAAAACTCCCTTGGTTTCTAAAATGAACGAGCTAGTGACTCGCTCGATTCGAGGTTCTGAGATGTCCATATCTCATAAAAACATGATTTCGTTGGAAAATGTGCGGCACTCTACCCTGCTGCGGCAGGCGTCTGGCTACATTGAACTCGCAGAATTCAACAACACACCGGATGAAGGAGTTTCAAAACCAGCTCAAAAGCTTCTGCACACTGCTATCCAACTGCTTGACAGACTTTCTGTAACAGAGAAATCGAATGGAAATGCCATCGTTTTACGAGCCGAGGCGCTTCGAGCACTCTGCCGGTTTTCCGATGCACTTCCCTATTTTCAGCTCGCCGCTGCAGACAATCCCCAGTCCATAACAAGCTGGCTGGGGTTTGGATGGTGCCTAAAGCGTTTGGGGCAACTCCCAGAGGCAATTAATGTACTCACCCAAGGCATCGATGTTTGTGGCAATGACCCAATTCTTGCGTACAACCTTTCCTGCTACCACTCACTCGCCGGAAATGTTCCTGCTGCAATTGAATATCTCACCAAAGCGATTTCTTCAGACGACCGTTTCAGATCACTCACAAATTGCGAAAGTGACTTCGATCCGATTCGTAATGATCCGCGATTTGTAGCAGTGATTGGGCAGCCTGTATAACAAGAATACAATTTTGGGTGAACGGCCGGAGGTTTCGGTCGCACTCGGTTCGCCAATCATTCAGCGAAAGAAAGTTTCGGTACTGAATGCCATGATAAATCCGGCCCTGCAGGAAGTCATCGCTGTTCTCGGTCACCCGGCTGCGGGTAATCCTGCGCAGTTTCTTTTCGAGAGAGTTGTTGCCCACGATTCGCTTGATTGGAGATTTCTAACACTTGAGGTAGCCCCAGATCGGCTCGCTGAAGCACTGGCCGGCGTTTCTGCCTTAGGCTTTGCTGGATGCATGCTTGCTGGGCCTTTAACAGAACCCGCTGTTGGCTTGACCACATCTGTGAGCCCGGCTGCCCAGTTTGCAGGAGGCTGTAACTTATTGGAAAGAAGCAAGGATGGGCAACTCGTTGGTCACCTCACACTTGGACGGGGTGCACTTGATTCAATTTGCCTCCATGCAGATCCTCTAAAAACACATTCGCTCATTCTCGGAACAAATCTTCTCGCTCGTTCACTTGCGCTTGAATTAACACTTGCCGGCGCCCCCGGGATCACCATTGTGGACCCTTGGGATCATCAAGCATCAGTTTTGGCGGAAGCGATAAACGCGGTTGAAGGAGGCAATGCATCGGCTGCTGAAGACGAATTGGGATCAATGGATGAAAATGTAGGTATTGTCATTGCTACTGAAGACAATCGACCTATCCCAGCCGATTTTCAGCTCCCTGAACTTAGAGAAGATATTGTTGTTGTCGACACATCACTTGATCCAAAAGCATCAGCGACACTCAAGGCAGCAACAAATGCTAACTCCTGCAAAATTGATGGCCTTGAGGTAACTGCATGCATTATGGCACTCAATTTCCGAAACCTGACTGGTATCGAAACTGATACGGGATCACTTCGAGAGGCTCTTGATGAATTTCTTGATTACTAAATCATCAAGGGCACATTGATCGTCGTACCAAATGCTTATCCTGCAATTCGGTTGATTTTCTTAATAACGGCACTCGCGCTACTTCGAATTTCTGCGACCGGGTCTTGTTGTAACTCTTTAATCAACTTGACTATATCTGTCGGTGGGGCCTGGCTTGTCGCATCAACTAGCATAGTAACGCCGCGCAAGGCATTTACCACCACGAGGGCCCGCTTGTACCGCTCTGACTGTATCTTGTCACTAGGGACTTTTCCATCCAAGCTAATATCTTTCAAAGAAAGCATCTCTGAAAGTGTTTCGTACGCGTCGGTCTGCCCAAGCCTCGCCAAGCCAAGGGCAGCGTTTGACCGAACATCGGTTGATGAATCTCCCATCAACCGCAACAGGCCCTCAATACTCTTTTCACCCCCAAGCACCCCAAGTGTAAATCCACATGCGTCCCTCACTCGCGCACTTGTTGAAGTCGTTGTGGCTAACACCGCTACCACAACATCATCTTGATCCTCAAACGATCTGCTGGCGTTCTGAAGATTAGTTGCCAAAACCGCTAGAGCCTCGATTGCTGCTTGGGTTGTAGGATCATCGTTATTTTCATTGACACGACGAACGAGTGCTGGCGCTGCCTCGGGGACAGTAAACTCGCCTAGGGCTCGACACAAATAGAGTCGCAACGTTTCTGATTGCTCACCAGTTCGCCCACTACCGACTTCATCATCCAGAATGCTGCCTAATTCGGAAGCCAGTTTGACATCAGCTTTCAGCCCAGAACCATTTGGACCGCGAAGATCATTTGCAAGGTTCAGAGCTGCCTGCCAACGACCTTCATTGGCGCGACGAAGCGTACGAACGTACGCCTGTGGATCATTCCCAAGGTGAGCTAACCAATGGAAGGCCAGCCAGACACAGACAATAATTGCAACGATGATTCCCGGGACAAGAAACAACTGGACAAGAAACGCCGCACTGGGTGGTTCAACTGGTGGAAGACTGTCATCCGGATTAACTGGTTGATTTGAAGAGGTAGCCATGAATTATTATTTCAGGGAAAGTTAAGGAACCCAGATCGTACTTTAGATAGTGACGGCGAAAAGAGCCACGGACCATACCACCTTTCTAACATGATAGACTTTCCATCTAGAAGGTGATGTATTGTGACAAAAATAACTGGATGTGACGCTCAGTGGCTTGACGAATCAACACTTCCGCCACTGCTTACAGCTGCGGAACAGCTTGCCGTCGATGAAGCCATTCTAGATGAAGCAGAGTCGGGTCAACTCAAAAACACAGTAGTTCGCACATGGCAAGCAGCTGCACCTGCCGTTGTGCTCGGTTCATCAAGTGAACTTCACAAAGAAGTGAACTATGACACGTGCACACAACTCAACATCCCCGTTTTACGCCGCCCAAGTGGCGGTGCAACGGTTATCCTTGGCCCGGGTTGTGTCATGTGGTCAATCGTAACTCCTTATAGGGATGTGCCGCCACTTGAAGCGATACACGCCGCCATGCTTGATCCTCTGGCTGAAGCCCTTTCTGCAACTGGGCGAGATGTTGCACGAGAAGGTACATCTGATTTAGTCATCCGAGCAGCCGGCAGAGCGAGAAAAATTTCTGGAAATGCTCTTCGGGTACGTCGCCAGAGTGTGCTTTACCATGGAACTCTTCTCGATGCATTTCCGCTTGAACTTGTTGGAGAGTTGCTTCGACATCCTCCACGAGAACCAGAATACCGGCGCCAACGAAGTCATAGTGAGTTTTTGACGAACCTGTTGTTGGGTCGCGAACAGATTGACAAAGCGGTACGAACTGCTTTCGCTGCCTGGGGTAACAAAACAACATGGCCCCATCAGCAGGTGCGACAACTCGTGGAATCCCGTTATGAACAGACTTCTTGGACCGAACGACTCTAAAGCCAGACCAATGAATATCTGTGCAACCCACAGATGTTTTCCGTAATTGTTTAAAATACCCCTATTTTCCAGCCCCTCATTACCGATGGAAGAATGGGTTGAGGTGGGGGATCAGGGCGAATAATCAGGCTTCCTCCTTAGGCGTGATTTGGCCTGAGGAACTTTGCCGATTTTCATCCTAGCAGAGAAAGCAGGAGGTTGGTCAGAAACTAGCCTTCCGCCACGGTAGGGGAGAACGCTACGGTTTCCCAGTTCCACGAATGACATGAGGTCGTCCGGAATATTTCGCAACAGGAGGTTGCAGCAATGCATTTACATTTGAATGCCGCGGACGTGCGCGACATGGTTACCCGCTTATTTGTTGACCTTGGCGCTGAAACTGATGACGCGGCAGATCTACAAGAGAATATTCGTATTGATCGAGGCCGCTGTGTTGCTCGTTGCTATCGAGTAACTGAAATGTTCGCAATGTGGCTCATCGACTGTGGCGTTGTGCAGTTCTACAACGCTGATGGTGAGATGCTCCATACGGTTAATCTTTTCAACGACCTGCAACCGCAGCGAGTTGCCGCATAGCGCGGTTCCTCTGATCCTTACGGGGTACGGCCATCATGCCGACCACTACGGCAACACCT
This sequence comes from Pirellulales bacterium, assembly GCA_016776925.1. GTDB lineage: Bacteria > Planctomycetota > Planctomycetia > Pirellulales > UBA1268 > UBA1268. The sequence goes on from JADHSL010000004.1 coordinate 31,072, forward strand.
CCGAGGCTATCGATCGTCATCCCAGCACCTGGGGACGAGGCAACTCTCGAGGAAACACTCGTGAGTGTGCTTGAGAATCGGCCAGAGGATTCTGAAATTGTCGTCGTTCTCGGCTTTGGTTACCACGACCCGTGGAGCGTTGGTGAAGAGGTTCGATTTATTCAGGCTCCTATTGGATCCAATCGTGTTGCGTGTATCAATCTCGGACTTGCCGCAAGCACTGGGCGTATCGTTCATGTCCTGGCTGCAGGATGGCGGGCAACCCCGTTTTGGACCGACGTAGCAGTCGAGCATTTCAACAACGAGCAGGTTGCTGCTGTTGTTCCGCTTGAGGTCGCCTCTGATGACAGCGATCGAATCGTAGCAACCGGCATAGAAGTGGGCAGTGGTGGCAGACGTGTCATGTTACGACCATGGGGTGATGCTTCACGTGTACAGGGTTTTCATAGAGACGATTATCCATCGCCATCCAGCCCAACACTCGAGGCAGGCTTTTGGAGCCGCCAGATGATTAACCGTTTAACTTTTGGATTCTGTCCTGCATGTGGTGATGAGTACGCCGACGCTGATATGGCTGTCTCACTACAGGCAACAGGTGGGCGTGTTGTGTTTGAGCCGACCTCAAAAATTGTTGCCGCGGCCGAGCGGCACCGTCCGCAACCGGCATTCAAGGCAGGCCTCTATGGAGAACGACTCTTCTGGCGGTCTATTGCCTCAGAACCACTGCCACAAAGTCTTGTATTACATGTTGTTGAGATTCTTCGTCATGCACTCGTGCGAGCACCACTCGGGACCCTTCCAGTATTAGCTGGCAGGTTGGTAGCACTACTCCAGTTTGGAATGTACATTCCTCGGTTTCGTGAACTATCTGCACTTATGCAAGGTCCCACAACTGGAGGAAACCACACAACGAACCAGCCTGTATCCGGCCCTGCCCGTCTGCTTCGATATGATGAGGGGCACGCTCGTACTGGACGTCCACATCGTCGCCGTAAATTACCACTCAAACGTAGCGCGTAATTTGCTTGGGAGCTGCTCACCCTGCCTGTCCTGCTGGCTCCCACTCTCGAGGATTAGTTGGATGGTGACTCGTGTTTACGAAGAGCAAGAACCCACACATGTGTTTCGTTGGTAACGCCGACGTAGGCACTTGGATAAGCTGCTGGCCTTCGGAGCCAGACTGCTTCGATCACTGTCGGGCCATGTGTTGCTCACTTGCCCGACTAACTCCATACGTGAATTTTCATTCTCAATATGAATTAGTCGGTTTTTGGATTAAGAGGATGATCTAGAGGAAGCTTTTTCCAACATAGCTCTACTTTCCGGACCTTATCCCAACATCCTCGAGGAAAATACCACAAGTTCTCAGATTCTGAATTTTCTTCTGGACCTAGATTTGTGATCACAAAGCCCCCTTCGAGATTAGTTAGTTCATTTTGAAATGGGCAATGAGCCTTAAAATCCAAAATACCAAACTTTTCCTTCATTGAATCGTTTATGATCCTGAAATTAACATAAACACGAACCGCACCTGACGCGGTAACGTCTGTTTTTATTCCAAGACATTGAACGATGATTTCGGTGTCACTCGAAGTCACAGTCACTGGCTTTGTTGACTTCGTTTCTTTACCGAAATTTACCGATGGCACTGCGGCGATTACCAGGCAGCCAAAAAACAATTTTCGCAAGTTCATAGGCCACCGTTCTTCTTGACATGGCATTGATTCTTGAGAAGTGACGTCCTCTCGAAGCAAAGCCTGCACTTCACAATCAAGGAGTGCATATCCTCTTGTAAGCAGCTTGGCCCGAACAGGACCCTACTTACTCTTGCTGGTCTCCACAGTTGGCTTTTCAATTCCGAGGGTTTCAAGCAATTTGCCATGACCCTGAATTGCTTTTTCTATTGACGACTGCATTTTTTCAACTGTTGACTTCGCAGCTTTTGGATCGATTGGCTTTTGAATCGTAATCTTATTTAGATCTGCTTGATGCAACCTTGCGTCCTGCACGTGTCCCTCTACCTCCGAGATGGCCTTCACGCCTTCAGCATTTTTGTGAACAGCAGCCTGGTTCTTCAGTTGGCCAAGATGCTGCTGCGTCTTAGCCAAATGGTTACCAATCGAATCATGAGCCATACGAGCAACAGATGGATCTACTGTCTCGGCAGTTGAGAGATAGTTACTGTAGTGCGAGGCATGGTTTTGTGCACCATAAAGATGACTATGCGAACTATGGCCATGATATTCTGAATAATATCCAGCGGCTTTCGAACCCGCATTTTTCCAGGACTGAGCAACGGCGGGAACTGTTATTAACATGACGCATAAACCAAGTGTGATGAACTGCAAACGGCGAATCATTGAGGGCCTCCTCGTTTTGTAATCAGAATTATACGTTGGTGTTGGACAGAGCACTTCTTAACCTCTATTGTACCGGACAAAATATGATTTATCCAGTTTTTGTTTGATTGTGAACCTCGAGGTGAGGGCAGGCGTTTGAATCTAAGCGACTGGCCATCTCCCTAGTATCTCAGAGATGTGATCATTAGAGAAGAAAAGGTAGTGTCGTAATGAAGATGCCTCATTATTTGAAAAGCTCACTTCTGATTGTAACAGTTAATATCTTTCTCACCCATTCACTTGTTGTACTAGGCAGTCACCCAAACATTGTCGTCATCATGGCAGATGACCTCGGGCTTGGTGACATAAGTTTTCATGTTCGATCAATTCAGCACGAAGTACCGGTCGTTGAAACTCCTACACTCGATGACCTTGCATCTCATTCACTTTGGTTTATCGACGGCCATTCGGCGACAGCCCTCTGCGCTCCCACTCGCTACGCCGTCATGAGCGGGAACAATAACTACCACTCCTACGCACCGTGGGGCGTGTGGAGCACTTTTGGCGAGACCGCATTTAAGCCCAACCATGCCACGCTCGGAACTGTTGTTCGTGATGCTGGTTACCAAACGGGATTTATTGGCAAATGGCACTTAGGTGGTGACTTTTGTATCCCTAGAAGTACAGCCTTTTATCGCGGACCAAAAAACGGCGACCTTACCGGCAAAGTTGATATGACGCGGTTCGTCTCAGGCGGCCCGAGAGATTGTGGATTCGAGTATGACTTCACCTCACCATGTGGAATTCAGGGTCCAATTTATTTGCTTTATGAAAATCAGGCCTGGAGCCCAATAGCCGACAACTCGCAGATTATTTTTCTCAACGAGGATACTGCAGTTCATCCCAAAGACATGAGTGATAAGGGACCTGGATTAGGTGATTCACAATGGGACTCCCGTGAAATAGGCCAGCTCCTTTCAGAGAAAGCGGTCGACTTCATAACGCATGCCGCGACGGGCAACAAACCCTTTTTTCTCTATTACTGTTCACCAATGGTTCACCTGCCACATTGTCCTCCCGATGTTTTTGATGGGAAAAAAATAAAAGGGCAAACACCAACCAACCATCTCGACATGCTTCTCGACCTTGACATGCAAGTGAAACGAATTGTCAATGCTCTTAAAGCCACGGATCAGTACGAGAATACGCTACTGATTGTCACCTCTGATAACGGTGGTCTCGCTGATCAAGTAGCGGAAAAGGAGGGGCACCAATCAAACGGTGGATGGAAAGGCAACAAGAACTCTCCACTTGAAGGAGGCCATCGTGTTCCATTCTTCGCAGTATGGCCTGGCCGAATTACTCCCGGTATTACAGAAGAACTTGCAAGTAATCAGGACATTCTTGCAACACTTGCAGCTCTGGTCGGCACCCGCATCCCAAACGATCAGGCAATGGACTCAAATAACCTACTCCCGCTGCTTACAGGAGACGGAACATTCCGAAAAAGAAATATCTTTCTTCAACAAGCCGGTTCGCAGTGCGAGGTCATGGTTCGAAAAATGCCCTACAAACTGATCATGCAAAGTGACCAAAAACGCACTCAATTCACACCTACAAAACTCTTTAACCTGAGCGCCGACCCGCACGAAGACACAAACCTTCTTGAACAACCGAGCTATCAGCCCATAGCGCAGTCACTCTTATCAGAATATAAAAATATCGTTGAATCGAAGCATTCAACAGTTCCGGATCACTTATAAAAAACAGAATTCACTACGTTTCTTGCGTACAGGCAAGTCCTCTCAATGTATGGCTGAATCCAAAATCACAATCAGTCAGACATCTTTGTGAAAAATAGTGCTGTCGTCATAATGAATCAACCTTTTCCGTCAATCACTTGAGAGAGCCTGATTATGAAAAATACTTTTCTTCGGATCACAATGTTGTGTGCTGTGTGTTGCATCTGCTTTTTGACCCCACCTTCGAATATTAAAGCGGAACTTTATGAAGTCCGTGGCTATATTCTGGGTGATAATGGCGATGAAGAGTCAGTTGACGAGTACCTGTCACATGCTCTGATCCCTGCCCTCAAGCGTCACGGCATTGGACCAGTTGGTGCTTTCACAAATGCTCCGAATGATGAGACCGGGGACAAAACAATATTTGTGATCATTCCTCACAACGACCCCTTGGCAATGGCGCAAAACCGTGAAGTTATTCAATCTGACCAGCAGTACCAAGGTGACGCAGCAGCCTTTTTTGCGCGTGGCAATCGGGACAAAAGTTATCAACGGATATCAAGTGAGCTTTTGGCTGCAATGGAGTGTTGGCCTAAGGTAAAAGTTCCAACAGCAGTCACTCTCAACAAGAATCGTGTGTATGAACTACGAACATATGAAAGTGCGCACGAAAAACTGGGGCACCTCAAAGTAGATATGTTTAATAACGGTGAGGTGCCAATTTTTCTTGACTGTGGAATCACCCCTATTTTTATCGGACAAGCTGTGGTTGGTCCGTACACGCCAAACCTTACATATCTAACAATGTACCCCAGCGAAGAATCACGGCTTCAGGCCTGGAAATCGTTCCGAGAACATCCCGCTTGGAAAGTTCTTAGTAAAGTAACAAAGTACAAAGGAACAGTCAGTAAAATTCATAAGTACGTTCTTGTACCAAAAGCTTATTCAGAAATGTGATGCCATAAGCCAATTTAATATGGACACATCAATCGGCTTTGGCCGGCTTGGTGAGTTTGTTTAAAAGCTTTTGCTCTTCTTCGAATACCTTACGGAAAGGGGTGTAAATCGTTTCATCAGATGTCCAACGTTTGGGTTCTGGGTCAGGCTCTTTAAGACTTCCCGAAGGGTAATCACGACCACGCATACTTTCATCGATCGATTCAGAGAACTGCGCATACTCACGCATCAACTTTTGGAAGATGACTGGCTTTTCCTGAGCAATACTTTTTGACTCTGTCGGATCGGCTACAAGGTCAAACAACTCCTGAGACTCTTTCACTCTTTTGCCCTGCTTCGTAGTTTTGGATGTGTTTAACACGACCAACTTATATTGCCCATTAATCCAGGCACCACCACCGTTCCAGCGGAAACCCATCGGCTTATTGCGCTCCCGTGACTCACCATCAAAGAGTTGGCACAAACTGATACCGTCATGTACCGGCAGCATGGTTTCTTCTGGAAGCCCAACAACGTCGAGAATCGTTGGAAACATATCAACTGCACCGGCATGAAACTGTGAGACTTTTGGCTCAATTCGTGACGGCCATTCAACAATCGACGGAACTCGCAGCCCCCCCTCGTAGAGCGTCCCCTTTGAACCACGCAATGGTACCATGCCATCAATTGCTTCATTCAATTGACCGACCGTCGGCTGAAACTCTTTATTCGGCAATCCTCCATTATCTGATGAAAACCAGAGCAGTGTATTGTCTGCGACACCAAGCTCTCGAAGACCACTACGAAGCGCGCCAATACTTCTGTCCATTGCTACAAGTTCACCATAGTGTCGCTGTGCCTGAAACGACAGTTTGGAAAAGTGTTCCCTATCTGATTCCAAAGACGCCCAGGGGGAGTGCGGCGTTCCAAACCAGATAACTGTAAATGTTCGTGCGTCAGAATTCGTATTGAGTTGTTCTTTCAGAAAACGGAGTGCTTCCTTTACGACTACTTCGGATGAGTCACCTGTCTTCTTTTCAAAGTCACCTGCTGGTTTTCCACGTCGCCCCATAAGTGGGTGCATATCGAAAAAATTTGTAACCGAGAGCCAGTGCCCAAACCCGAAGGCATCTGGGCGACGTTCATCGTTTGGCAAAATAGGAATGCCAGCTCCTCGAATTCCATTCAAATGCCACTTACCAAAATGACTCGTTACATAACCGACTTCAGCAAGTGCCTGAGCAATAGTTTTTTCCTGTAAACGTAAAGGATATCCGTGCGACATCACTCCAGTGCGTTCATGTGTTCGCCCGGTAAGCACCGTTGCCCGAGTAGGTGAACATACCGGACCGCCTGCATAAAAACGATCAAGCCGAAGACCATGCGCGGCCATATCATCAAGATGTGGTGTCTTGAGAAATGGGTGTCCGTAATAACCTGTCTGCCCCCACCCCTGGTCATCTGCCATCACAAGCACAATATGGGGACGCCTCTCACTATTCTCACGTGCATCACAAACTGAACAGAAGACAAAACAGACTGCCACGAGAGAACTAATAACAGATTCTCTTTGTTTCAATATTTTCATCACTCGACCCATTGGGTTTTGATTGCTAAAAATTACCTTCAAAAAACTTCACAGAACACATGGAAGTCCTTTATTACTCTGCTGGTTGCCTTGTATAGCCTTCATCCCCCGCAGCAGTTCGTGCCTGTTCGAGAAGAAATCCAACAACACGACTATATTCCGGTTTATCGAGAAGATTTTCACTCTCCATTAAATCATTTGTGAGGTTATACAGTTCTTGAGGGAAAAGTTCCTGTTGCCATGCGTAACGATGATCAAGAAAAAGCTTCCACTCCCCAATAAGCGGTGTTGCATTGGACCGTACCGCAACCCAAGCCCTCTTGTCTGACGTTTTTTTCGAAGCCTCCTTGTGATCATTCGGAAAAATTGCCACACGCGGTGCAGTCAGAGATCCCTTCATCGCCGCGAGTTGACTGATACTGTCTTCTGCTCCGTACGAATGACCATGAAGTGGTGGAAGTGGCTTCCCAATAGCTTCTGCCACCGTCGCAAACATATCGTTAAGGGCACACAACCTTGCACACTCACGCCCTGGAGTTTCCACCCGTCCATCTCCTACGCCTCCATATGGCCAGCAAGCAAGAAACGGCACTCGATGCCCTCCTTCATAAACTGATCCCTTATGACTCCGAAGCGGCCCGGTACAGACTTTTGATGATCGCTCAGCACCGTTGTCACTCGAAAAGAGAAACAATGTGTTGTCGCGAAGCATGTGGCCCGGTCGACGCGGATCGGGAGTCCTATCCAGGAAGTCAAGCAGCCGTGCAACATGAACATCATTTTGATATACAAAATCAAGCCTCTGACTGTTTGTTAATGTGCCACTTTTGAATGTGCTGGCACCCGCAACAGGATCTTCTCCCAATGACTCAGATGGCGTATACGGGCTGTGATTCGAGGGAGAAGCAAAATAGAGAAGGAACGGCTGTTTTTCTGATGCGGCCTGCTCTAAAAATTTGAGTGCTTTTTCATCCAGCTTTTGTCCGACCTTATCAAGCTGATAGGAACCATCCAGCTTTTTCCCGTCACCCGTCGCGCCAATAATCGATCGCCCGTCGATCCAGCCCGGGCCAATTCGTTGTGTCGGGCTGTTCTTCTTCTGCCCATCTGGACCAGAGGTTCCATGACTTCGAGACACCCCAAAAAACTTATCAAACCCATGATCGAGAGGACCGTCAGCAAGCGGCTTGGTGAGATCAGCATCATCCCATCCCGTTGCTGCATTCCCCTCTTTGTTGCGGTAAGTTAGACCAAGGTGCCACTTTCCAAACATTGCTGTTTGATAGCCCGCAGCCTGCAAAAACTCAGGGAATGTAACCCGTTCTCGCTCAATGAGCGGTGGACAATGTACCCCAAATAAGACCCAGTGCTTTAGACGGGTTCTCCAACAATAGCGTCCAGTGAGCAAGGCATAGCGTGTCGGAGAACATCGACTTGATGGTGAGTGTGCATCCGTAAAGCGAACACCTTGTTTTGCGAGACGTTCCATCGCCGGTGTCGAAAGCTGCAACGAATCTGGATTCTTCGTCCAATCCTGATACGCACTTGTATCTCCAAGCCCCATGTCATCAGCTAGAAAAATAATGACATTGGGTGGCTGCTCAAGACGAGAGGGTTCTGCAAAACAAAAACAGGGGATGGATAAAGAAATGAAAAGCAACCCGTAATGATTCATAATTCATGGACCTTCTAATCAAAGCATGGGCTAATGACACGGCATTTCGTAACAGAAAATCAAAGTCGTAAACATCTGCCTCCTTACATTCCTCTCTTGCATGAGGCCACACACTTCTTTTGGGCACAAGCGAGTTGCCCGTGTTTCAGTGACATCGAACGACGGTATTGTTGTACAACAGAGACCGGTGACGCTGACAGTTTCTATCGAAAATAGATTGACTAAAGTTGCAGATGGAACAGGCACATGGATAGGCTGAGCTATTTCCTTCACATCACATCCGTCAGAAAAACAGCCTATTTCTCACAATGAAAGGAATTCCTTAGAGGGGACTCATTTCCAATGCCCTGGGCCTGCGGACATCGAGTGTCAATTCGTGGTAAAAAAGGGGCGTCTCCTATAATTGAGGAATATCACATTGGATCAAATGTTTTAACCTCTCTCGACCCCAAACCAACAAGATCATGCGTCACACCGCTTGATCTCGACGGAAATACTTTCTGCTCTCCTCAATCAGAAGGACTGGACTACTACTATGACTCGACTTGTCTTGACCTCAATCATATGTGCTTTTTTAACGTTTCTTTTGTTACGCAATGAGTCACGAGCAATCGAGCCCGTGCCCAAAGTCCTGACACAAGAACAACAAGCACAACTTACGCCTCAGAGCATCTTGGACGAACTTCTGGCGGGCAACAGACGATTTGTATCCGATGACCTCACAGAGCGAAACCACTCGAAACAAGTTCGAGAAGCATATGCAGGACAATTCCCAAAAGCCGTAGTTTTATCATGCCTCGATAGCCGAATTCCGGTTGAGGACGTTTTTGATCGTGGTGTTGGAGATGTTTTTGTGGCACGCGTGGCCGGAAACTTTATCAATGAAGACATCCTTGGCAGTATGGAGTTTGCATGTCATGTGGCTGGTGCAAAACTGGTTCTTGTTTTAGGACATACTCATTGTGGTGCTATCCAAGCAGCTATTGATAACGTTCAACTAGGAAACATCACACCGATGCTGGCCAAGATTCGCCCTGCTCTTGAAACGGCAAAACCATTTAGTGGAAAGAAGACAAGTGCGAACCCTGACTACGTTGCACACATTTGCCATGAAAACATTCGCATGGCCGTGAGGATGATCCGAAACGAAAGTGAAATCTTAGAAGGGCTTGAAGACGACGGCTCAATAGACATCGTTGGTGCCTATTATGACCTTAGCTCTGGCACCGTCTCGCTTGTCGAAGGAAAATAGAATCGGGGTTGATGCTTTTGATTACCTGCATTTCATCTTTTTGTCGTCGCATTACATTAGTCAATCGTTACATGTGCAGTGCCCTCAACTTCATTGATAACTAATTTGACATGCGTTGCTTTTCGCCCGACATCAAATTGTGCAGTAAACAGTCGGCCCGAACTCGACTTGACTGTCAGCTTATACCGGCCGTGAAAACCACTGAACACGCACGCTCCATTTTCATCCGTTTCACCAGTTACGTGCGTGGTCAATTTATGGTTCAACAGACTATTCAGCGCCTCATATAGCTCAGTTGGCTTGCCATCTTCACCAAAAAGGCGATTTCCTGTGAATTTATCGTAGTTCGCCCATAGGTTAAGAACTCGCACCGACGGATGACTAAAAGCCGTTGCCGCTACTTGGACGAAATACTCAGCAAGTGTGGCATCATCCCAGTCACCCGTACGATAGCCGCCTTCTATTTCTCCTTTGATAATCCCAAATTCCGTAACGTGAATCTTTATGTCACTGTCTTTGTACTGTTCGAATGTATCGAACATTTCTTTGGGGCTTGCCCACAAGCGACGTGGTTTATGCGCGTGCATTGAGACGAAGTTAATTCCGGGGTAACGCGACGTTACCTCCTCAACACTGGGCAAACGGTTTTCTTTATTGAACGACCAACAGTCGCACACACCGAGTTCAACTTCTGGAAACTCTTTTCGAAGTGTTTTGAATAGTTCGGTCTGATCACAGAAAACTTTCGCTCTCTGGATGTGAGTATGCCAGTCTTCATTAAAAACCTGAAAGAAGTTCACACTGTCCTGATACCGATTGAGAACAGCCCTGCTATTCGCTAGTTGACTTGCTGCCTTCTCAGCATCTGTCTGCAAAGAGGTGAACCATTCTGGATGGTATCCCGAAAGAAAATGCCACTCGATATTGATTTCATTGGCATCACAATAGTCAACCATGGAATCAATTTTCGAGAAGTCATACACCCCTAGATCGGGCGCATAGTTTTTCCATTTCGTAAGATTCTCCGGACACGTAAAGTGAAAAAGACTACTCAGAAGGTGTCGGTTTCTCGAACTTTTTTCTGTCGCCAAATTGCAATGACCGAAATGAAATTCCAGTTTCTGCAATTCAGCAGAAACTTGGCATGTTTGCAGCGGAGTACCATCACTCGAAACAATCTTTAAATGTATTTCATCCTTACGTTCTCTTTCCATACTTGGGATGACGACCTCACTGATGAACTCATCGTCGTTACTAAAAAAAGCTGTAACTGCCGGGTGCAGCGGGACATCTTTCTGCAATGCCAAAAGTCTATTTTCCCCACGGGCAGGCCAGCTAAGCAACGGAAACAGTGCGAAGAGGATGACACACCTAGCACCGAATACATAAACACATCGACTCATCCGAAACATAATCATGAAAAGCCTTTTACAGAAAAATTCCAACAAAGCCAGAGACCCATGATTTCAAAAAATAGCAAGGGCATCAGGACACAAAATTTCAATGTTCAAAAGAGGAGTAATTTCTTGATATTTTTTTAAAATGAATGTGACCACAACACACACCGGCATGGAACACTTCGTGTGGTTTGCATTATTACCTGGCAGAAAGCTTTTCGATAAGAAATGACGTGGCATCCGCATGAAGAATATTTGGTGCATCAGGATAAACAAGTTCACATAGAACACCATTCTCTTGACAATGATTTTGCAGTTTCACCCCAAAATTTGAAGTGTGTGTGGGATCCCGTTGGTCTTGCCCTAAAGAAGGTGGAGCGGAATAGATGAGATAGACTGGAGGATCATCTTTTGAAACGAGACTATAGGGACTGTATTCGGCTAAAAGTGGAAGAATGGCATCACGGCTTTTGAGAAATGTCTTAAAATCCAAAAATCCAAATGCATGGCCACCATACTTGCTGTTAGGAGTCCATTCTTTCATCTGCTGTGGATCGAGAGAAGTCTGCGCTCCTTTGACCGCAGCACAACAAAGACGTGTGGATTGCCGAGCAACTGGATCATCACTAGTGGAGTCACATAGATCGTCATGAAAAGCCAACCAAAGGCTTGAACATGCTCCTGCCGATCCTCCGGCTGCGGCAATTTGTGTTGAATTAATATTCCATAGCTTTGACTTACTTCGAATAAACTGAAGGCAGCGAGCAGCATCATGCAAGGGCGCTTTCACTGGCGGCTCCACGCCTTCCTGAATTGCTTGATCAATGAACCGATAGTTAGGCGCAGCTACTGATATTCCTGCATTTAACAAAGCTTGGACATCGACAAAACGATCAACACGTTCCTTCGCCCCACCTCGCCACCCGCCCCCATGAATAACAAACACAAGTGGAGTTGGACCCTTCCCCTCTGCCTGCCAGATATCAACTACGTTTCGCTCATGATCGCCATATCGAGCACTCTGGATTGTTGGAGTCGGAACAGCAGGAGCGTAGCTTTCACTTACCTGTGACCGTCTCTTCTGCGAGCCTCCCTTTGAAGCATCCTGGGCCTGAACAATCGTCGAGATCACGCATCCAACCAAAACACCCAGAATTACCTTCCAACACATTGGCTGATTCTTCATTTGTTTCCTCCCAACAGATAACTTAAAGAACTCTTTTTAAGTTCATTCTTCTTGCACCGTGCGTTCACCTGACGCCATGCCTTGAAACTGTACTTCCAAGGCAGCTCGTCGGACACTGTTTCCTGAAAGATCCTGGGATTCTGACGGGTCATCACTTAGATGAAACAGTTCGACACATTTTGCATAACTCCTGCCATCAATCTTTTTCGTATTATATTCGAGCACTGCTTTCCAGACGTCCGTAGAATTGTTCGCCACAGTGACGCCATATGCCGCCCACGTATTAAAAATCTTCTTTGTATTTTGTTCCCAAGGCCTGTTCGATTGAATATAGAGTGAGTCTCGAACTAGCTGTGCTTCTATTCCACTGGCTCTCAGCACCTTAGTAAAATCATAGCTGTCATTCGCTTGATCCGCTGGCACTGAAACACCGGCAAGCCCACATAGTGTTCTGAAGAGATCATGGAGTCCAATGATCTGATCTCGTATTTTTCGTCCACCTGGTATCTCCTGACTCCAGCACATAACGAGTGGCACCCTGTGCCCACCTTCATAAACAAAACCTTTTTCACCGCGCAATGGACTACCATCTTGAGCAACACCCTGAGCATTGCGGTGCACTCTCCCTTGGTTTTCAACACCTACTTCAATACGATTCCCGCCATATTCACTGTTGTCTTTTGCATCATGGTAGAGCGATTGATCCCATGACGAGCCTGGACCAACAGCAGCACCATTGTCACTTGTAAAGACAATAAGCGTGTTGTGAAACAAACCAAGCGATGTCAATTTCTCAATAAATAAACCAAGTGCGGCATCCCCTTCACGAATCATATCCGTGCGTTTATTTACTGTGGTTCCCGCGATTGGAATTGCTTCACGTACTGAAAGGTCATTCGTACACAGCGGATCTTTTACATTAAAGGAAACAGGAGGTGCATACGGAGAATGTCCGGCTTGCGAGCAATAATAAAGAAAGAACGGCTTCTCTTTCCCACGTGTCGCAACATGGCGATCGATAAATGCAAAAGCATCGTGCATAAGTAGTGGACCAACAGACTCAGTGCTCCAATTATCCATTCCGTAAGCTATTTTTTTAGATTTTTTGGCAGTGACTTTAAAAAAACTACGAGCAGTTCCATCGTCTGTAAAATGCTGCCAGGACTTCTGCTTATTATCCCAACGTGCAAGGCGGTCATTTTTGAAGAATGCATATGGCTCACTTTGAATACCCGCTGGAAGAGTGAGCGAGTATTCAAAACCATGATCAATAGGCCCATCATGAAAACGCTGACTTAGATCAGCATGATGAAAACCATTTGCATTTGTCCCATCGGACTTAAAAAATGTGGAACCAAGATGGCTTTTCCCAAAGAACGCCGTGGAATAACCTGCTCGGCTTAGGACGTCAGCAAGCGTCTGTTGGCCAGATACAATCTGACTCCCTGAAAAATGGCCCCATGTGCCACCCGGATTACGTCCGCGATAGACGTGATTGCCGGTGAGTAGTGCGTATCGTGTTGGCGCACAAACAGATGCAGACGAGTGGGCATTTGTAAACACCACACCCTTTTCCAAAAGGTTATCGAGATGTGGTGTCTCAAAGCCAGATCCATTTGGGTTGAGTGCATGAACATCACCGTATCCCATATCATCCATGAGGAAGACGAGGATATTCGGCTGCCTCTCCAAGGCAAGCAATGAATTACCTAGCGGAGATAAAAAAATACAAATCGAAATAGTCAGCCATTTTACCTTCGCAACTGTCATTTCCATATCTGCTTCATTCCAATGATTTTCGATGCAGCAACGGTTATTGCTCGCAAGACATAACGGCCTGTACTAAAACCTGATCAGCACACGGCTTCCCCCACCGATGTGGCACAGAAGGCAACGCCAAGATAGATCTATTTGCAAACAGATGCCATGAACCTGAGAATTCTTATAAAATAATTAAGACTTACGAGTCTCATGCGTGGCTCTCTTTGTTGAGTAGGCATCCACGTCCTCATTATTAATCAGGACGTTTAGTTGGTAATTCTGGCTCCGACTATCCGTCTTGTGAAAATTTAAATAGACTTGTTCCCGGAACGGTAGTAGCTAGATATTGCGTTTTTAGCACTATGCATTCCCATTCATTTTCTGTGGGGGAAAAACATCGGATGAAGTGTTTTCCAAGATACTGCGGCGTCGGCTTATTGAGTTGTCTAAGCTTCGTTCTTAGCGCTATCGTATTCGCCGAAGAACTGAAGCCGACCGACTGGCCACAGTGGCGAGGCCCAACACGTGACAGCCGGGTTGTTGGCACACAGTGGCCAGACTCCCTTGATAAAAATCATCTCGAACTGTCTTGGGAAGTCGAACAGGGGCCAAGCTATTCTGGTCCTATTGTTGTTGGGAATCGTGTATTTACAACTGAAACCGATGAGAAGAAAACAGAGGTTGTCTATGCGTACGACAAGACAACGGGCGACGAACTCTGGAGGACCGAGTGGGAAGGGGCCATGACTGTGCCGTTTTTTGCTGCATCAAATGGCAGCTGGATTCGAGCAACACCAGCATGTGACGGAAAGACTCTTTACGTCGCCGGCATGTGCGATGTCCTTTATGCACTTGACTGTGCAACTGGGGATACAAAATGGCATATTGATTTTAAGAATCGCTTTGATTCGCCGATGCCAGCCTTTGGTTTCGCATCTTCGCCACTGGTGCACGGTGATGCAATCTTTGTGCAGGCGGGAGGCGGCTTTATCAAACTTAACAAAACAACCGGGGAAACCATCTGGAGAGTTGCGAACGATGGTGGCGGCATGTTTGGGAGTGCATTTAGCTCTCCTATCATCACAACACTTCAAAACAAACAACTCCTTCTTGTACAGACAAGAAAATCACTTAAAGGAGTTGATCCTGTAACGGGTGATGAAATGTGGTCACAAGATATCGAAGCCTTTCGTGGCATGAATATATTGACACCTACCGTTCACGAGGAAACGATTTTCACCAGTGCGCATTCTGGCCACTCCCAGCTCTGGAAACATACTGATCAGAGTACTTCACTCGAAGAGATCTGGTCAGGAAAATCTCAGGCCTATATGTCATCACCAGTTGTCGTCGCCAACCATATTTATCTCCACCTACGAAATCAACGAATCGTCTGCATCAATCTAGAAACTGGTGAAGAGGCCTGGAGAACAACTCCTTTTGGCAAGTATCAGAGCATGGCAGTTCTTGATGACAAGATTCTTGCGCTTGATGAAAGTGGTGAGCTACTGCTTTTCAGCGCAAACCCAAATGAGTTCGACCTGATCGACCGACGACGTGTCGCAGAAAATGACACGTGGGGACATATTGCCGTAAGCAAGAACCAGATATTTATTCGCCGACTTGATGGCCTTGCTGTATACACCTGGAAATAGTCTGCACCTGGCTTTATCAAAAGGTATATCTCGCTACAAGAAATCGAGACATTCTCAGACAGAACATCGTTGATCAATGAGTGAATGCCTTCGTGGGCTTTAACGTCTCGGAAGGTGACTCTCCAAATCGTTCTGCATACTCTTGGGAAAATCGTCCTGCATGTCCGTAGCCAACTGCCTTGCATACCTCACTCACTGATTGTGATGGGCTTTTCCGTGTCTTGAGCAATTCTCGAGCTTTATCGAGACGCATTATCTTGAGCATCTGCTTTGGGCTCATAAAGTAATGATCGACAAAACCTTTCTGGAGGGTTCGAACACTCACTCCTGCCGCTTCTGCAATGTCACCTACGGTCAGTTCTGATGTAAGGTTATCGCTAATGAACGTGCGGATTGTCATAATAGGCATGTGCCCAATTCGACCACCTTCGTAGCCGCCTGTTGCCCACTCTCGAATTCCGTCTCCAAGACACGCCGCTACAGTTGATTCAAGATGGTTGAAGAAGCTTGGCAATCGTTTTGCACCTACTGCGCCGGTTGCCCAATCATCTAACGATTCAGCGAAACCAACGAGCGTCTGCTTTAAAACATTTCTATATGGTCCCTCAAGTACGTAGCCACAGCGGCCACGAAAACCTTCTGGAAGTGACTTGTGTATCAGTGACATATCAATTCCATAGAAAAATGTCTGTGTCGTCGGTGTTGAACGAAATTTCAAATCCTCCCATGGAGCTTGGAGTACAGCTCTTGTTGTATCTGCTGTAAATCCGTTGCCATTTATTTCAACTTCGACATGCCCTTTGAGCGGCAGAATAAGCCAGTATCGCTCTTGGGGGATTCTGGATTCTGCATGGATTCCTGACGTACATGTGAGATAGCCCAAAGAAGATCGGCGTAAATTAGCCCGATTATGAACAAGATGATATTTTTTCTTGCCGATAACACGACTTTTATATGGCCCCCAGACAGACGCCTGTTTTTTCCTTGCATCATAAATGTCTTTTGTATCAACAAAGGGATAACTTTTCAGAAGAAATTTCATATTGATCACTGGCTTAAAGAAACGCGTTAAGAAAATGTCTTACGCAAATTTTACTACGAGCGCATTTTGGATAAAGATGACTTTTCCTCATTTTTTTTGCAGTAGTGAGACTCTTTCGCCGTTTCGTATTCTGGACAAAAAGGAATATCACCGAACCGACGGCGTGCGTAATCGTATTGTTTGTCATGACCCATGAACGACTTGTTGTTGACCATGGGTGCCCCTGGTTCGGCTTGGCGGTGATCACAAACACCGTCAAGCCGTTTCATTGAAACCGAGAAGCATCCTGACTTTATCTCTACCCTTGGGCTATTTGTTAGTGGCCTCTGCAGTCGTGTCGTAAACCCGCACGTAATCCACCAACATTTCTGACGGCATCTGGCTATCCTCCGCTGGCCCTCCAGCCCAATCCGCATTTCTTAAGGCGTAGTTGAGAATAATTCGGGCGTTCATTTTTGCCGGAACATTTCGCTTCCACTGAACATCCGGAACTTGACCATATGTTCTGTTGTGAACCGTGCCACCTTTGAACACCAGATAGGGATTTGACTTCCACGCTGGACCATCTTGGACAAGGTACCACTTCATTGTGTTGTCTGTAACCTGTAACCCAAATGTAATAAATGAATAGAAATCAATATGGGAGTGATCGACTTTGATGCCTTCACCAAAATGTGCTTTGAATTGCTGTTCATTCACAAAGAAATGATCCTCTGATCGTTTCTTTACAGATTTTATATCTACGGCTTTGGGAACCTCACTCTTTCGGAAATCATGCCACCATAGCCCACTCCAAAAACGAGTCTTTTCGCGGTTTCCAATAAATTCAAACATGTCAATTTCGAGCAGGTCTTCAGGCTTCCAGTCGCCCACCTTGTTAGACATTGTCCAAAAAGCTCCATAGCCGCCATTGTTGCTCGGCAACTTGCAGCGAAGTTCAAGATACATATTGTTCTTCAGAGCAAACTCCCCGTGCGTATGAATGCCTCCGGAAGAGTAATTAAATGTTTTTTCAGAGGTCCATGTTTTACCAAGGATAGGGGGGCTTTCTCTTCGCTGCGTAAAGACAAGAAAACCATCGCGAAACGAGATGTTCTCTTCCGAATACGCACAATCTACCCCCGTGTTCTGCACATTCTTATCATTAATTCCAAAACCCCACATCTCAGCATTGAGTGTTGCCGCATTAAATTCATCACCAAATACCAGACTCGACCCTGGAGGTCCAAGGCTATCGATCTCCTGTGAAAAAACCTCTGAGCAACCGGCTGCAAACAGACAGCAGACGATGAGTCGAGATACCATGTTTTATTACTCCTAAATGGTTAAGACACATCAGCTTCCTCAGTCACACACCCTTCGTGACCTTCAATACACTGCCATGTTTTTTAGCATACTTTACAATCTTATTTTACCCCGTGTGTTTTGGACTCACTTCCCCAAAGAATCAACTTCATATTTTTTATACAAGCCAAGTGCTTGACCTATCCAATAAACTACAGGGAACACAAAATGCTTCATGGCACGAGGAACTTCAAGAACATCGAACTCTCCTCGGTATTGCACCGCAAGATACGCTGCATCAAACAACCCTGGAGCATTTGAACTCCGCTTGGATGTCGATAAAAAAAGAATTGTCATATAACGCTGCAAATTCCCCGCAGGTTTTGCCCAAGAAACGAGTATCAATTCCTCCTCACTACTATTCCAAAATCTATGAGGTACTGACTTTTCGAAGACTGTGCTTTCCCCCACATGAAGATGCTTGACATCTGAGCCCAGGGCCTGAAATGCCATGACTCCCTGCTTGACTTCGAAACCCTCTGCCTGTTGAAGATGGACATGCAAAATTGGTCCGCAGCCAGGCTGAACATACCCTTCAAATAGAATTCGGTCACCATCCGGCTCACGAATACATTCACTGAATCGGACAATTTCACCGTGACCACTATTTATTGTTTGTGGAAGACGTAATTGCATCTTCTTCCTTTCGAACCTGATATCTTATTGACCACAGCGTACATTCGCTATTGCCTGCCCAGGGGAAATAATTCTATGAGGACTGCTCTCTTTCTCATCATTTTCTTCAATGTGACCCATGTAGTTGCTGATGATCGTCCAAATATTATTTTCCTCATGACTGATGACCAAAATGTGAGATCACTGGGATGCTATGGAGCACCTGGCGTCAAGACACCGAACATTGATGCCCTTGCAACCGATGGAGTGGCGTTTGATCGACATTATGACACCACGGCTATTTGCATGGCATGCCGGGCAACTGTCATGACCGGTCTTCTGGAATATCGACACGGTGTCAACTTTGGCACTGGCACGACAGGCGATGGACAGATGACACGTGAAGATTGGGGGGAAAGCTATCCCATGCTTCTCCGTAATGCTGGTTACCGAACTGCGTTCGCAGGAAAATTTGGCTTCACGATTGAGGATTCATCCAAGGGTGGTCGATATCCAGAAAATGACTTTGACTCATGGGGGGGTGGTCCCGGCCAAACATCATTCGTTACAGCGAGAAATAAATCGATGGCGAAGTACGCACAAAAATACCCTCATGCAACTCGATCCTACGGAGCCTTTGGAAGCGACTTCATCAGAGAATCGGCAAAGAAAGACAAACCATTCTGTTTATCCATCAGCTTTAAGGCTCCCCATCGGCCAGTTCAGCCAGACCCCCTTTATGATGATATTTATACTGGAACACATTTCCCAAAACCAGAAAATTTTGGACGCGAGCATGGGACACATTTCTCAGAACAGTCGCGGCAAGGGCGGCAGTACCAACGGTTTGAAGAGTGGCACTACAATGATTCCTACGATGAAGTTATGGCAAAGTACTACCAACTCATCTACGCCGTAGACGTGGCTGTTGGCATGATTCGTGAGGCTATTGAAACTGCTGGTGTAAAGCACAAAACACTCATTATTTTCACATCTGACAACGGCTATCTCTGTGGAGCTCACGGGTATGGATCCAAGGTGCTCCCTTATGAAGAAAGCTCCCGTGTCCCACTCATTATCTACGACCCACGCTCCCAAAAAAAAACCGATCGATGTAACGCCGTAACGGCCAACATTGATCTCGCAGCAACTATTCTCGATGCAGCACTAGGAAAGGCTCTTCACGGAAACGGCCGCAGTCTCCTCAAGCATTATGCCACCAGTAGCAATAAACACCGCGACCGTATCATTCCCCTTATCAATGTATGGGGACCAGAGCAGGTCTTTAGTCTGGGTTTTGTAAAAGGTGAGTGGAAATATATTTACTGGCCGTACGCCGGTGATGGAATGAAGCCCGCGGCCGAGATCTATAACCTTAAAGAAGACCCACTCGAACTACATAATCGAATCAACGACCAATCGATCCAAGATATCCGCTTACGACTTGAAAAGGACTATGACCTTCTCGTTCGAGGATGGGTGCAACAGTCAATTGATCGCCCACATTACAAACATACCGCTACTCTTTTCACTCGCAAATGAAGGTAACAAATGAGGCTGGCGATTCTTATCTGTGTCATCTTGATGTGCCCATTAAGTCGTGCCGAACTCCCTCAATTCGACGAGGGGCCACGACCAAAAGACTTCAAAGAATTGCGAAAATATTATGCAAGTCGTGGCCTAAGCATTGCTCACAAGAAATTAAAACCGTCATCTGATGTTCAACAAACCAACAGTCTGGTCTACGCTCAACGGAAAGGCCGCCCACTACACATTGACGCCTTTGTCCCCAGAAAAGTGAATGCAACAAAAACTGTAGTTGTACTTGTACATGGAGGGGGTTGGAAAAAGGGGGATCGCTCCGGCGAGCACACAAAGGCAGCATGGTTTTCTAGCCGTGGCTACATAGCCTTGTGTCCTGAATATCGACTTTCTGGAGAAGCCACATTCCCAGCCGCAATTCATGACCTGAAAGACGCTATTCGCTGGACTCGATCGCATGCTCCTCGATGGGGAGCGAACCCTGATAACATTGTTCTCATGGGATTCTCAGCCGGCGCTCATCTTGTTGCACTTGCTGCAACAGCTGGTCCTGAAGCGAAACTCGATCTGGCAGACAGTCAAAAACGAACGAGTTCTGTGGCTGCGTGCATTGCCGTTGCGGGCCCATCGACAACCAACGATGAACGTGCTTTGCTGAATGCGAGAAAATCGCATTCGAATTATCAGCTATTTTTTGGTGGACTCCCAGAAAATATTCCAGAAATTTATGAGCAAGGATCACCATTGCATTGGGTCTCCGGAAATGAACCTCCTATGCTTTTTATCACAGAAGGCAATCCAGATGCCCATAAGGCAATACGTTCAAGATTAGACAAGATGGGAATCCGGAACGAAGGTTTTAATTTGACAGGTGGACTCCATAGCGAATGGAACTGGGAACCATGGTTCACTCCAACAATGGTAGTGACCGAAAAATTCATTCGATCTGTTCTCACACAGTGATTTGTAACGAACATTCAATAGACGGCTCATGTCTCATGCGAAGCCTCCGGTTCGATTGTTCCAATGCCATGTGATGTTTCATTCATCACATGGCAAATACCGGTTGTAACGTCATACATCATGCCGACAATTCCTATCTGACCAGATTCAACAAGTGCTGAAATTGCTGTGCTCTTTTGCAGAATTTCACGCACAGAGCGTTGTATGTTTAGCCGGACAATATTGTCTGTATCGCTTCTATCTTTGGTTTCTTTTCCATCAAGTGCGTTCCGATTTTGACTGTCGCTTTCGCGCACAACTGACTCAATGCTTTGAACAATCGGCTTCAGATATTCACACTCACGAATATATGGATGCTGTTTCCCATGGGCAGAATCAATGGCTGACTGAACAGCAGCACAGCGATTATGACCAACAACAACAATTAACTTTGCTCCTGCCGCAGCACACCCAAACTCAATGCTGCCAAGAACTTCTGGCGTTACAATACTTCCTGCTACACGCACACTAAAGACATCGCCAATCCCTAAATCAAAAATGATCTCCGCTGGCGTTCGGGAATCAACGCCACTCAGCACCACTGCCATGGGGTGCTGACTTGCTGCAGTAGCTATAACCTGCCTACTAAAGTCGCGCTTTAGGCGACGACCTTCTCGAAACCGTTGGTTACCCACAAGCAGATAATTCAAAACTTTATCTGGTGTTGAATGCTCCTGCAATTCGCGGCTTGAAAAATCAACAAACTCAATTCGGTCTTCAATAGCATACTTGCCTCGAAAGCCTCGGGTACTAACCTGCACACCACGGGCTGGACCAATGACATCTCGATATTCTTTAATCAAAGACAAGATATCTGGGTCGATGTATACGGTATCGTGTGCATCAACCAAGACATGTTTTCCTGATTCAATGTTGTCGAATGCCTTCCGTAATGTCGCTCGATTCAGAAAACTGACCTGACTTGCTAACTCAATTCTCGTAACGTCGCCGCCAAGGTGATGCTCTACTACCAATCGCAATGGCCTTCGAAGATTGCTCCAGAGAATAAATATTGTGCTGACTGCAAGGCCAATCAGAATTCCAATAAGTGGATCAGTCAAAACTATGGCAAGCAAAGTAACAAGCCACGGAATGAATTGATACCTACCAGCTCGCCAGAGTTCTGCTACAACCTTCGGACTGGCCAGCTTGAGACCTGTGGCAATCAGAATTGCTGCGAGTGCTGAAAGTGGTATGAGGTTAATGGCCCGAGGAAGAAGCACAACCGCAATTGCCAGGAGAGCACCATGGAGAATCGTAGAAATCTTTGTCCGGGCACCTGCATCAATATTCACACTTGATCGAA
Source organism: Pirellulales bacterium (assembly GCA_016776925.1). Lineage (GTDB taxonomy): Bacteria > Planctomycetota > Planctomycetia > Pirellulales > UBA1268 > UBA1268. The sequence goes on from JADHSL010000004.1 coordinate 53,454, forward strand.
CGATTTCGCATGTCATTGGAAGCCCCCCAGCCATCCCGGAAACAATGTTTCCAATACCTTGAGCAATAAGCTCCCGGTTTGGTGATGTGCTTCGCTTCTCTCGATCAAGTCGGTCGACAGCTTCCAGTGTGAGAAGTGCCTGCAACGACCCGACTAGTGCGATGGTAAGTGCTGCAGAAGAAACCGCTGGATTTGTAATCTGACTGAAATCTGGATTCGGCAATAATCCGAAAAAACCACGAATTGTCTCTGGTAAAGGAACCTCTACTTTGTGACTCGCCGTGATAATCCATGATCCACCGAGCTGGTCGAATCCAAGGCTGCAAAGCACACCAAAGAGAACAACAACGAGCGGGGCCGGAATCCCAGTTTTCTTAAGAAAAGACACCCTACCCCAAAAGTAAATGATGGCGAGAGAGACAAAGCCAACAACAATCGCGCCTGGGTGAAGATCACTAAGAATTTGCAGAAGTTCTGAAAATGTATTTTGCTTATCCGGCTGAAAAAATGACATCTCACCTTCTGGGTCGGTGTCATGACCGAACAAGTGAGGGATCTGTTTCAGAATCAGAATGACCCCGATTGCAGAAAGCAAACCGCGGACAACACTCGAGGGTACAAACGACTTGATGAAGCCTCCACGAATAATTCCCAACACAATCTGAATCACACCTGAAAGAGCTACCGCAACTAACAATCCTTCAAACGAACCAATTGCTGCAATCTCTGCTGCCACAACTGCAGTAAGGCCGGCAGCAGGCCCAGAGATGGTAACCTGAGCGTTGCTGAGAGGGCCGACGATCAGACCTGCAACAATTCCTGCAACAATTCCTGCAAGTGGAGGCGCATTTGATGCAAGTGCAATTCCGATGCAAAGCGGTAGCGCAACAAGAAAAACGACGATTCCAGCCAGCACATCATCCCTGAGGTGACCTCCCGGGCTATTACCAGCCTCTGTCGACTGAGTACCGTTTTTCATTCTTACTTTCTTCTTACGCGTATCACGGACCAGAAAGAACAATGATGACATTATTGACGACGTAGCACCGACATCTGGCAAATGACGTTTGAATGAAACATACTGTTTTTGCTAACAATGGCGATTAAATTGTGCGACTAAACTTGTTTTGAAGAACTGATCGGCCAGCAAAAATTGCATCGTATCGATTCGCACGTAAAGTTAATAGAAAGAATAACCAATTGACAACACGTTTGGGGGTTTCATGACAAACACACGTTTCCTGCCCGTCTGCCGACTCTCAAAACAGTCCCTTTTTGTCCTGTGCTTCATATCGTTGAGTATCCCAATGATACGAGCAGACCAATCAAAGACGAGCAAACTCGATAAAAACACTATCTATCGACTTGATCTTTTCACCGAAACACTAAAACCAAATTCAAAAGAAGACCTCAAGAAGGGTGCCGTCTACTTCCGTTACTCACAAATGTCTGGACACCATGTCTGGAGTCGCTGGAGTGAAGAACATGTTTTTGAATTTGCAATGGGCCCCGGATCCGTCCAACCAGCTTGGAGATTTGATATTCGTGAGGGAAGAGAAGATCAACTCCGTCTCCTTGAAGAACGTTCGCCCGAACTCTACAAGCGACTTATGGTACAGGGTGCTCGCCCCATGATTCAGCTTCTTGAAAATGGACGTTGGCAACTTGATATTGCATCCAACGAAGGGCGTGTTTTTGATATTGAAACGGGTGGTCGTTGGGAATGGCACGGTGGGCATCGAGTCCGTGTCGTACATAGCGGCGGAAAAAGCTGGACATACCAAGACCACACATATCACCCGTCCTATGCAGTTCGAAGTGCCTGGTAGTAACAGCTGCCGTCGCACTCACTTTCTGCTTATCTGAGCGAATTGCTCTTCGAATTTTACTGCTTCTCGCATTGTTGCTGCATGGATTTCTGCGATCATCGCAAGGTCGTTGCAATATCCACCACCGCAGACGATCGCAACGGGTGCACAATTGGTTACAGCGGAGGTGAAGACAAGACGGTCTCGCTGCAAAAGGCCCTCTTGAGAAACACCGAGCCGACCGAGGCGATCTCCTTCATACGGATCCGCCCCAGCGATATAGAAAATAATGTCTGGTTCAAAGGTTGAAAAAGAAACCTCTAACGCTCTGTCAAGCGCAGCAAGATAAGCCTCGTCTGATGTACCATCAGACAATGGAACGTCTAATGAACTTGGATATTTTCTTAACGGAAAGTTTTTTTCACCATGCAACGAAAGCGTGAAGACGGTATCATCCTTCGCAAAAATTTCAGCCGTACCGTTTCCCTGATGGACATCGCAATCGACGATTAGTACTCGTTGAACAAGTCCTCTGTCCTGCATCTCTCTTGCAGATACTGCTGTATCATTAAAAATACAAAAGCCCTCACCCCAATTCGTCCCTGCGTGATGAGTGCCGCCAGCTAGGCTCGCTGCCACACCGTCACGTAACGCAGAGGCCGCCGCATCAATCGCTGCGCCTGTACTCCGAAGTGATCGCTCAACGAGTTCCTGGCTCCATGGAAAACCGATACGCTGAATTTCGGCACGGGTAAGTGTCCCACGGAATACTCGACCCAAGTACTGAGGGCAATGCACCCGACGTAATTCCTCATCAGTGGCTGCATGCGGCTCAATGAAAGCAAATGGCGTACCCGTCGTTGCATCTAGCTCGAGACGTTGACGAAGCATCGCATACTTCTGAACAGGAAAACGGTGACCCTCCGGCAACGGAAGGGAATATCTATCGCAGGGATAAAGTCGCATTGTATGAATTACAGAAAAGGCTGCCTGATTTATCAACATGCCGTGCCTGCGAGACATGCACCAGGCGTTGGGCATCACTCAGCACAAAAATCAAAAGTACGAGTATCATGAATTTTAGGTCACGCACATGGTTTTCTTTAAAAACTTTTCGTTTGGCATACGTTGTGCTGCTGAAGTCTCCTAGGAGAAAACTCCTAACTGGATTCAATAGCACATCGTTGGGCAACCTACACGAAAGGAGAATACTTCTACTGTTATCTCTACTATAGGATTACGGAAGAGTTGAATCTAATTTCCTCAATTTTGGAAATGTTCTTTGAACGCATAACGTAAAGGAGAGGGGCTCGTATTAATCATCGATGCGAGCCCCTCTCATTGTTTAATGAGCGAAACAGAAACATCAACTTCCCCCTCTCCAAAATCAATTTTCAGCAGTTTTGTTAAAGCAACGCAATCTCCAGCTTGGCATACACAACCATGTTGGTGATATTTCTAGCGTCAAGAATCATAGGGAGATGTGATTCTTCACTCCTGCTCGAGTCAGCACCATCTTATTCCAGACTGCCTTTGGTGTCTGCTTGACAGCTATCTTCGAGTAATGAGTAGAATTTGGCTCGAATTCGTCTGCAATAAAAATCTTGTTGTATTCAAGCGACTGATCAATTAATGACGGCTCTTGAAAAAAAGGCATTCTGAGAGTTCTCACGAGTACAACGCTATACCAGCGATCGATATCCCACACGACAGGTTCTTGGTAACTCGCCATAATAGAATCTTCAGATAGTTCTATGTACATTTCGTTCCTTCAATTTCATCTGCCTCTATGAATCTGAGTTTTTGGCACGAGAACTGGCAGGGAATTCTCACCGCACTCGTGGTGGGCGCGACCCTGCTTGCGCTTCTGCTGGGTCGCCGTGCACCAGACATGGCCATGCTTGGTGCGGTGATCGTTTTACTAGCATCCGGAGTTCTTAGTCCTGCGGAGGCATTCTCAGGAATGAGTAACCAGGGAATGCTCACGGTTGCAGCATTGTTTGTTGTGGCTGCAGCTGTTCATCGAACAGGGGCCCTTGCTCTTGTTATTGATCGGGGGCTCGGTCGACCGCGTTCTCTCCATGAAGCCCAAGTGCGGACAATGACAATACCCGCGGTTCTCTCCGGTTTTATGAACAACACCCCAGTGGTTGCCTTAATGGTACCTGCAGTACGAACATGGGCTCACAAACACCAATTAAGTATTTCCAAAATCTTGATGCCCATGAATGATGCCGTCGTGCTTGGTGGTCTATGCACCCTCATTGGCACAAGTACGAATATTGTTGTCAGTGGCTTGCTCAACGAAAAAACAGGCAGGTCACTCGGCATGTTTGATATCACATGGCTTGGTGTGCCGCTCTTGATTGTTGGCTTTGCGTATATTTTAGTCGCCAGCAAAAGCCAATGGCTTCTTAAAGATCGCAGGCCTGCTGTAAGTGCGGGTGACGATCCTCGAGAATACTCACTTGAGATGGTTGTTGAATCCGGTAGTCCCCTTGCCGGAAGAACAATTGAACAAGCTGGTCTTCGTGGACTCCACGGCCTATTTCTTATGGAAGTCGATCGTGCTGGTCATGTCCGTGCGGCAGTTGAACCAACAGAACGACTCGAAGAAGGAGATCGGCTTGTTTTCGTCGGTGTAGTCGACTCAGTCGTAGAACTACAGAAGATACGTGGACTTCGGCCGGCTACAGACCAAGTATTTCAATTAGATGGACCACGATCTGAACGTACCCTCTTGGAAGCTGTTGTTTCCAACACGTGCCCTCTTGTTGGCCGGACAATTCGTGAAGGGCAATTTCGGTCGACATATGATGCTGTCATTATAGCAGTCGCTCGAAACGGAGAACGCTTAAGGAAAAAAATTGGAGATATCATTCTTCAACCGGGCGACACATTGCTCCTCGAGGCAAGCCCGCGATTTCTGAAACGACAAAAGACAAACCGTGACTTTTATCTTGTCAGTGAAGTAAAAGGAGCAAAGCCACCTCGGCACGACCTTGCTTGGATCGCATGCACCATCTTGGTAGCCATGGTACTGGCGGCAACATTAGAACTTGTTCCTATGGTTGCAGCAGCACTTGTTGCAGCCGCTGCCATGGTCGCAACAGGTTGCATTGGGCCAAATGAAGCAAGAAAATCTATCGAATGGGAAACCCTACTCCTTATCGCCGCTAGTTTCGGGCTTGCCCAAGCTATTGAAAAAACTGGGCTCGATGAACTCCTTGCCCAAAGCACCATCGGAGCTGCTGGCGATCGGCCACACCTTGTCTTGGCAGCAATTTATTTCGTAACGATGCTGTTTACTGAAACGATGAGTAACAACGCTGCGGCTGTGCTTATTTTTCCAATCGCATGGCAAACCGCTACTGATCTCGGCCTCAATCCAATGCCATTTATTATGGCAATTACAGTCGCCGCGAGTTGTGGATTCGCCAGTCCTCTCGGTTACCAGACAAATCTCATGGTGTATGGGCCGGGTGGCTACAAATTCAGTGATTACCTTCGTTTCGGTGGGCCATTAAACTTAATTGTTATGGCTATCACCATTATTTTAGCCCCTTTAATCTGGCCTTTCTAAGAAGCATGCCACATGGCCTAGAGCCGCTAAAGCATCGACGACATGCTCAAGAAACAAGGTCCTCCCCAAAACATCATTGACTCAATCGCTCTGTTTCGCCCTGCGATCGCAAAGCCTGCACAACGTTGATGCAACCCCTGTCATTCAAGAAATGCGACCAAAAGTGAAATGCCGTAGCGGACTAATCGTTACGACCGAACAAAACCGTCTTTTGTCATTTCTTTGTGATAGTCTGATGTCTTTCGTTCCTTTCTTTCAGACTGTCCGGGACGTAGTCTAAACGATTGCAAACGTTTGTTTTCCAAACGCCACCTCCATCCTGTTGAGACGGATGAGCGAAATACTCTTTCACTACTACCGTGTTAATCCAACGACCTGGTTTTACCTTGCGTCGCTTCTTTCGATTGCAGTTTTTTTCAAATTCAATCGAGCTTTGAGTATTCGTAATGTTGATCTTGCCGGCCTGATTCTTTTCGCGCCAGGCCTTCTGGCTGTTGAATACGGTGGCTTTAAAGCCAACATTGATGCACAACAACTTGGCTACGTATGGCTGTTTGTAGTCACCGGCTTATTTATTATCCGTATGCTCTGTGACTCACTCATGGTCCGAAGACCTATGCTTGAGCCCAACCTTAACAGTGGTGGTCTCATTTTTCTTGGGATATCACTCCTTGTTTTCCTTTTGGCAAATGTTCTCACCACGCGACCAGAAAGAGACGACCTTGCAGCAGCTACAACTGCAGCCAGACTCGAGACGGGTGATGCCGAGGTAAATGCCGATCAACTAGCCAGACTTGGGCCTGGATATCCACTCCTATTTCTTCTTCCGCATATCTCAACTCAACGCGTTTTCTCCTCCGAGGCAGTTTCCTCGGCAGGTGAAAAAACGAAAGAACCACTCCCACGGGTCGTTCACGAAACAACTGCTCGAGCTATGGCTATCATTTCTCAACTACTGATCGTCAGTGGGATGATTTTCGTTGGATGGCGACACTTTGAAAATACAAGACTCGGTATTGCTGCTGCGGTTCTTTATCTCCTTCTACCGTACACAGCTATGATGACCGGAAGGGTTGACCATGCCTTACCCGGCGCATTAATTGTGTGGGCGATCGGAGCATATCGGAGACCAGTGATAGCAGGAGGTCTCATAGGGCTTGCTATTGGCATAATCTATTACCCGGTATTTCTACTTCCCCTGTGGTGCAGTTTTTATTGGGAGCGCGGAGTCCGTCGGTTTGCCACTGGTGTTGCTGCTGCCTTAGCAGCTCTTGTGATTGGACTCTGGTTCACCTCACCAACAATCGCAATATTTGCTGGCCAATTGCGCCAGATGTTTGGTTGGATATTTCCAAGCAGTGTAAGCCTCGAGGGGTTTTGGGCGTTCCCTTCCTATGACCCTGTTTTTCGGCTTCCTGTACTCGCCGGCTTCTTAGTGATGATGGCAACTATGGCTATCTGGCCTTCACCAAAACACCTGGGCACACTCATGAGTTGCTCCGCCGCGATTCTCCTTGGAAGCCAGTTCTGGAAAGCACATAACGGCGGCCTTTTCTTAGCGTGGTTTCTCCCAATCCTTCTGCTCGTGATATTCCGACCAAATCTTGAAAACCGTGTCGCGCTGAAGGCATTAGACACTGATTGGTTCATTCGTCGCCGGAAACAAAGGCGCTCAATAGATGCAGGATAGTTTTTGTTTACATGTCTCGACGTATATCAACAGTTGTTGAAACACCTTGATTCAAAAACCAGAGATGCCAGCGAGATTGATCCCAGCCATAGTTGACATTCGTCAGCGTTGTCAAAGCTTCAAGCACGTGTGCATTCTGTAACGACACTGCTTTCGTTTTCTGATTGCCTCCAAGCGCAAGGCCACCACCTGTTGGTGAAAATGTAACTGATGTTTTCCCTCCTGATTCTGAACTAGGGGAAACGACGTACTGAGTAATCAAAGCATTGATTAAGGGCTGAATAGCAGACTCATCACCTAGTATTTTCAATGCAAATGCAGCACGGTTGATGCGATGACTGTCGGTTCCTCTGAGTGCAGCAACGAGTGGCGGCACAACCTGTATGGAGTCTTTGTCCTTCAGTTGCTCGATGGCACTCCAACGCACCTCCGAATCAGAATGATTGAGAATCAGAGACAATAATGCTCCAACTGCGTCTGTTGAAGCTATATTTCCCAGGGCTTCAACATAGAGGAGTCGAACACGAGGAACAGGATCGGTATTGATGGCAGTTATGAGCGATCCTATCGAAGACGGATCATTTGTTCGACGGATCTCCTCAGCAACGCGATCACTGACTTCTGGTTCATCAAGTTCTCGCCGCAACCTTTCCAGACGTTGCCGGGCCTCAACTCTGCTCTTTGTTGCAGCTTCTGCCTGCTTCAACAGATTAATTTCCTGCTGAGTTCTCCACGACCCTCTATAGCGGTGATAGCCATGAGACTCCATACGTTGTGTATGCGTACTGGTTGAGTCCGCGACGCCACGATTTGGAAAAGCCAAGGCTCCAACCACCATCGCAGCAGCACAGATAGATCGCATTGTGTGTCCCCAGTAACTTAAATTTTGCTGGCAGCGTCTTGAATCATTCCGACATAAACTGAAAAAACCCTGAAAATCACAAGTATCACGAGGCCCGCGACAAAAAGCCAGACGCCACCGCCTGCCGCTTTTGCTGCAGCCTCGAACCCTTTTCTTGAATTATCGGCAAATTGATCACTCAGTCTTCCAAGAACCTCTGAAACTGTTCCAGATTCTTCGCCAACCGCCAAACCTTCGACCAATGCTGGTGGAAAACGATGCGTCGCGTGGAGTGCTTCGGTAAGGGTATCTCCAGAAAGTAGCCTTTCATTTACCCAGTGGGGGTCAATTGCCAGACCTGGAGCTACCGAACCACCGAGTGAAACAAGCTTGCCTGCATCAAGTCCGGCACCTGCGGCCAACGATGCGGCCTGACTCCAGGCAGCTGCTTCGCCATCTCGAGCAGCTGGTCCAATGAGTGGTAGCCGAGTAATGAATCCACGAATCAAACCATGTGATCTCCACCCAATAAGGACGAATCGAAAGACAAATATCAAAATACCGCACAGTAAAAAAAGGAGGACTCCATACATTTTGAGTCCTGACATGCCAACAAGACCAAGACCAATGAAATCGAGTGATTTTCCTCTCTCCAGTTCAATCATCCCACTGATGAGAATAAGCAGCCCAACAACTAATAGCGCGAGTACGAACTGAACTCCCGGCAGGATGAGACTCGAACGAAGATGCGATGTAGTTTCTACTCTATGATTGATTACGCGAGATAACTCTTTCAGCGTTTCAGCATCTTTCCCTGTTTGATCACCGACAGCTACCATTCCAACCACCAGCGGAGGGAATAGTCCTGTGTGAGCAAGCGCATCAGAAAGCATCTCTCCCTTATCAATTATCCGTGTTCCCAGAGATAGCTGTGGTCGCCAACGAGCAGGCATTCGCTTGACTTCACTTGCCCAGGCTTTCCGTAAATCAACACCTACTCGAAGCGTTATCGCCAATCGTCCAAGTAAATCTGCCTGTAACCGAGCCGGCAGCTGTCGGCTCACGAGGCGTCTTGTCGCGTTTTGTGGTAACTCACGCATGCTTTATTCTCGCCTGAAGGGGTTAGAATATCGACAAACAGACACTCCCTGCTCACAAGGAGGTGCACATCTGGTAAAACTCGGAGGGTGTTTACTGAGTAAATGAATTACTGCCCCTACGACATTTTTGCACAAATCTACATTTCATTATGACTGCCCAATGGGACACGGTCACGATCGTTGGAGTTGGCCTTATCGGAGGATCAGCTGGTCTTGCTCTCGCCAAACGAGGAGCCGCAAAAAAAATCATAGGTGTCGGTCGGTCGGACAGCTCCTTAGAAGCTGCTAAAGAACTCGGTGCCATCAGCGAAGGTACCACAAACATTCGCGAGGGTGTGGCAGATGCTGACTTCGTTCTGGTAGCGACTCGGGTGAGTGTTATTGGAAATCAACTGGAAGAAATAGACACATGTGTTCGCCCTGGCACACCTATCACAGATGCTGGCAGCACAAAACAGTCAATTGTTGACCGCTGGGAGCAAAGCCGATCTTCTCGCAAAGGTCGATTTGTTGGGAGCCATCCTCTTGCAGGAAGTCACAAACGTGGCCCACAAGCGGCAGACCCTGCCCTTTTTGAAGATAAACTGACCGTTCTTACTCCAGTAGAATCTACTCCGCAATCAGATACTCAATCCATCTCTGCTTTTTGGCAACTGATTGGTGCTCAGGTGTGCCACCTTTCACCGTCTGAACATGACCGGCTCCTTGCCTCTGCGAGCCATGCACCTCATATTGTTGCTGCTGCACTGGCTGCGGCAACACCTCGTGAAGCCCATCGTTTCACTGCTGGAGGCTGGCGAGACACCACCCGCATAGCAGCTGGTGACCCTGACCTGTGGGCTGACATATTGCTCGATAACGCCAAGGCTGTCACCGCACAAATAGAAAACTTCTCACAGGTATCTGATCAATTGCAGCACGCAATCGAAGAAGGCGACCGACCCACACTCATCAAATTATTAACTCTCGCTAAGGAAAGCCGTGATGCTCTGGGAAGTTGATGTACACCTCCGTCAGAATGATACTACTGCTCAAGACCTCGTTACTGCTGCAAACGAACTCGGTTTCGATATTCACGCAGCTCATGCCGCTACTGGTTGGCTCATTGAGGGAGACATGGACCTCGACGAGGTTCGAAGAATAGGGAAACGGCTCTTTACAGATCCGGTAACGGAAGTCTGTAGGGTGGCAAAAGTCGGAGAAGCAGAATTGGTTTCAACGCCCCCCGGCGCACAAGAGACTGATAATCTCATTTTCCATGTTCTCCCCAAACCGGGTGTGACTGATCCCGCCGCAGAAAGTGCCAAAGAAGCGATGGCACTGCTTGGAGTCAATGCAACGGCAGTTCGTAGTCTTAAGAAATACTGGGTGCCCACGGAATGCATGACATCAGAACAAATTGCAGAAACTGCCTGGAAACGACTTGCCAGCGAAGCCATTCATGAAGTTGTTATCGGCCCACTAACGCTTTCCCGGCTGAGTGGCGGCAGCAGGTGGGAACTGAAGCGAGAGCAAGTGCAACTCAATGGACTGAATGATTCTGAACTTGAAGAATTAAGTCGCCGACAGTGCCTTGCTCTCACAGCAAAAGAATTGCATGCGGTGCGTGAACACTTCAATGGCCTTGGCCGAGAACCGTTCGAGATAGAACTCGAAACAATCGCCCAGACATGGAGTGAGCATTGTTGCCACAAAACTCTTGGGAGTCCCGTAGACCATATTGGACCTGATGGTGAGTTTCGATATGACAACTTACTCAAAGAAACGGTTTTTGCCTCAACCGAAACCATCCGAGAGCAGCTTGGGCCAGACGACTGGTGTGTCAGTGTCTTTCGAGATAATTCCGGAGTTGTTCGCTTTGATGGTGACCACGATATCTGCGTCAAAGTCGAAACTCATAATCATCCTTCCGCTATTGAACCATACGGAGGTGCTGCGACTGGTCTTGGTGGCGTAATCCGGGATGTGCTTGGCACCGGACATGGTGCAAAGCCACTTGCAAATCTAGATGTCTTCTGCGTGGCCCCGTTGGACACACCCGCGAAAACAATTCCACCTGGGAGTATTCCCCCAAAAAAATTACTCCATGGAGTTGTTGCCGGTGTACGAGATTACGGCAATCGAATGGGCATCCCAACCATTGCTGGGGCAGTCGCATTTCATCCTGGGTACCTAGGAAATCCCCTCGTTTTCTGCGGTACAGTAGGACTCATGCCCCGTGATTCTGCGGATGGCCGTGTTGAACCCGGTGATCTCGTGGTTGTTGCCGGTGGCAGAACAGGCCGTGACGGCATTCACGGCGCAACGTTCTCCAGCATTGAGCTTTCAAGTGAAAGTGAAAACCAATCGGGCGGATCAGTTCAGATCGGTCATGCTATTCACGAAAAAACGGTTACCGATTTCGTATTAGCTGCATCTGAAGAACATCTTTTTCATGCCATTACAGATTGTGGCGCAGGAGGGTTGTCGAGTGCCGTCGGGGAAATGGGAGCTGAACTAGGTGCCGAGGTAGATCTGGAAAAGGTACCTTTGAAGTATGATGGTCTTTCAGCCACCGAGGTGTGGATTTCGGAAGCGCAGGAGCGAATGGTGCTTGCCGTTTCTCCTTCAGAATGGCCACGTCTTGCAGAAGTTGCCCGACTCGAAGGCGTTGAAGCAACACCTATCGGCACATTTACTGGAAACGGTCAACTGGCCCTTCGGTGGAACGGTGAACATGTTGGTGACCTCAATTGTCATTTTCTTCATGAGGGCCGGCCACGAGAGCGGCTCCAATCCAAATTTACACCGCCACAGAACCTTCCTGTTCGCTGGTCACTCGATGATGAAAACTTTGAAACTGTACTACTTGAACTACTTCGGTCCGAAGATGTAGCCAGTAAGGAATGGATCATTCGGCAGTACGATCATGAAGTTCAAGGAAAAAGTGTTCTCAAACCATTACTGGGACCAATGGGTGGACCGGCTGACGCTACGGTGATACGCGGAGTTTTAGGCCGACCAAGAGGCATCCTGATAGGCATCGGTCTTCGGCATCACCTTGGAACCATCAATCCATTTGAGATGGCTGTTGGAGGGATTGTGGAAGCTGTTTCGAACTGCATAGCATCCGGAGCTGATCCAGAGCGAATTGCGTTGCTTGATAATTTTTGCTGGGGTGACTGCCGACGACCAGATTCACTTGGAACACTCGTAGAAGCATGTCGTGGTTGCTATGAAGCAGCAGTGACGCTCAGAGCTCCATTCGTAAGTGGTAAAGACAGCCTCAACAATGTCTTCACGTGGAAAGACGATGCAGGCGCCATCAAAGAGCAATCAATACCACCCACTTTACTTGCCACAGCAATCGGTCAGATAAATGATGTAAGTCTGTGCGTTTCATCAGATCTTAAACGAGCGGGCAATCGGATTGCTATTGTTGGGATTTCAACAACGGAACTTGGCGGCAGTCAACTTGCTGTTATTCGCCGAATCACGGGAGGTGATATCCCCAAAGTAGACTTCAAAAACTGCCGGGAAGCTTTCAAAAGCATCTACGATCTAAACCAGCAGCGACTCCTTGCGTCGTGTCACGATCTATCCGACGGAGGGCTAGGAGTAGCGCTCGCTGAAATGGCTATTGGCGGTGGTTTAGGCGCCGACATCAACCTGGCAAAGGTACCACTCCGTGATACTGGCAACCTGGCACAACACGACGACATCATGAGTTTACTATGCGTTGCCTGTGCTGAAACTCCAGGGCGATTTTTAATAGAAGTCAAAGAAGAGGATGCCACAGAAGTGGACCAAATACTGCGCGGGAGTACGTGGTCGTGGATTGGCCATGTCACCGACGACAACTTACTTACAATTCGCTGCGGTGAAAATTCGGTTGTCACCCAAACATTGATTCACAAACTTGCAACTGCCTGGCGAGAGCCAAGTACTGCTCAAACACACGGCAAGTCCTAAGGAAAATTTGTATGCTTTCCCCTCGTGCTCTCATTCTTCGTGGCCCTGGTACGAATTGTGACCAAGAAACCGCTTACGCCTTCGAGCGTGCCGGCGGTCACACAAAACGCATACACGTTCAGGCACTCGCCCAGTCCCCTTCTCTTCTCGATGATTTCCAGATTTTCTGTATCCCTGGTGGCTTTTCGTATGGTGATGATATCGCCAGCGGACGAATCCTCGCACTTGAATTGACCGTACGTCTTGGTGATACACTCCGTCGTTTTCACGAGAGGGGGGGGCTTGTTCTCGGAATTTGCAACGGCTTCCAAGTACTCTTGCAAACGGGACTGCTCGCCCCCGATTGTAGATCTGGCCACCGAACTGCCACGCTTGCACGGAATGCCTCCGGGAGATTTGTTGACTGTTGGGTGCAATTACAAGCCATCCCAGGAAACTGTGTCTTTCTTCGTGGCCTGGAACATTTTGAATTACCTGTTGCCCATGCCGAGGGACGATTCACCACTGCAGACAAAACATCTCTCCAACAACTCGACGCAGGTGGCCAATTCGTGCTTCGCTATGCCAACAACAGAGATGGACAGCAGACCAACCCAAATGGCTCGGAGCAAAACATAGCTGGCATGTGCGATGCAACAGGCCGAATCTTCGGCCTTATGCCACACCCAGAACGCTTCATTGAAGCGACACAGCACCCCGCCTGGGCAGGCCGACTTGACCCTCATGCTGATGGTGCTGGCTTAACATTTTTCCGCAATGCCCTGCGTGTAATAGGAAAAGATTTAGGTTGACCTCGAACATCTATTCTTCCTACTCTCTTCTCCCCAACTGTTCCCTTTCCTCAATCTCTTGCTGTCGGGCACGTCATGGATACTCGGAGTCACACTTCCGTTGTCTATCTACAAACTCTGACCACTTTCGTATTGATATTTTTGGTGACCAGTGGTTGCCAAACACCGTTTGTCAATAGTTTTCTGACAACAGTATCAACTGAAGATCTTGAGGAGCAGTTCAGTGGCGTTTCGGATTTGTCGGTTTCCAGCAGCCATCTTGAAACTATTCCTCTCGAGTTCACCTTCTTACGCTATGCTGAAGAAGATATCGAACTAGGTGATGAGCTATGGAACATTATTGATGAACAATGTTTACCAACAAGCCTTCGCCATCGGCTCAATGGAAATGGCATACGTGCTGGTGTCATTCGTGGCGACATTCCCGCCGCACTAGCTAAACGATTTTCTAGTACCTTTGACACTACTCAGGGTGAGGCTGACGACAGCCCTCTAGTGGCTGACAGAACAGTTGTAAAACGCGTGATTCAAACACTTCCTGGTCGTACAAATGAAATTGTTTCAACTCCACGACTTGCAGAATTAATCCTCTTAGAACATGACAGTCGGTCAACTGTCGATACTGTGTCGGGGCAAACCTACAGAGATGCTAGCGCAATATTTGACGTCCGTGCGACTCCATCCGCTGATGGAGGAATTGAGATTAAACTCATACCGCTCATTCGGCACGGGCCTATTGAACGCAACTGGACTGGAGATGACGGCGCCTTTCGTCTTGAAGCCGGCCAACGTAAAACCGTTATGAATAAGCTGGAATTAAAACTACACCTGCCGGCGGATGGCACACTTGTTCTTTCATCTGTTGGCCCTCCCTCTTCCGGATTGGGTGACGCTTTCTTTCGTGACCCTCAAGGTCGACATGAAGGACGCAGACTCCTAGCCATACGATCGATGACAAGAACAGTTGACCCAATGTTCTCTGAAGGTTCGGTGATCCATTCTCGAGACTGACAAAATGGGTAATTCTGGAGGTCCAACGGGTTTTCTTTTTGGTGAATTGGTTCGAACGTGACATTTATGCCGATACCATTTTCGTAGGTAGTTCTCATTTCGTCAGTCAAAGACCCATATGAGAACCGTCTCTCTGACTGTCACTGAATTTCAAGAGTTCTGGTGAACAAGAACTCTTTCGGCTCACAAGGCAAAGTAATGAGTAGCAACGGCCCAAAAAAATCCAAGACTACAACGCTGCAACGACCTAAAGCGAGTACCGTTTTTGCTGCTGCTTTTCTTGCCGGTGCAGCTGCTGCAGTTGGTGTGAATCGTGCTTTGGATGTCCACATGGCTCAAAACGTACCTCAGGTAGAAAGTGAATCGATTTTTGTTGCTCTTCGATCACTGCCTAAAGGTTCGCCTGTCACGATCTATGACGTAGCCCTCCGTGATTGGCCAGTCGCCATGCTTCCGGCAACTGCATTACGGTCTGACTCAACGTTTGACGGAGTCGTGCTTCGCCACCCACTCCGTGAGGGCCAGCCTATTCTTTCTCTTCAAATTGCCAAAGTTTCTCCTGAACCACAGCATCAAATTGCAGCTTTAACGCAAGCAACACAAAGAATAAATCGACCGCAAAGAACATCTGCTCCCGCTTTTATCCCCTATCATGCCGCGCCGCCAATACCAGCGACACTAGCATCTACCCAAAAGCCGATGGCAGAGCATGCTGCAAAAGATTTTAAGTCACAGGTTCCGGCAACGAAACAATCAGAGCCTGACAGTGAACCGAAGGTTGAAGAAAATACTCCTGTTGAGGAATTTGTATCAGTCGAATCGACTCCGGTCCCAGTACAATCGAACAAGGTTCAAGGTACCCTGCCTGCCCCGGTTCAAAAACAAGAACGTGATACTACAGGAGATGATCTTGCACTCACAGAATCACCAGTTGCAAATGAACCGGACCACACAGAGCCACTCCGTCAAGAGGTTCCATCTGCATCCGAAGACATAGCCATGAAATCGGCTGATATGGTCGAAGAGAACGGCAACGAGATTGAAGACCCAGAAAAAATCACTCTTGTTGAAACGAAAAAAGAGCAACATGCTTCAACATCCAGCATAGAGTCTGACAACAATTCCTTAACGCAAACGGCTGAGATTCCTGATGGAAAGGTTACAGTCACAGCAACCGAAGGAAACCCTCTTTTAGTAACAACTGGGGAAGAAAATCCTGTCAAGCAAGAATCCGCACCCGAGCAGGCACTCGCAACGACGACTGATACTGCTGTCTCTCAACAAACGGATATGGTTTCAGCAAGTACCAATAATGAGAATTCCTTAGACACCGACACAACTCCTTCGAAGAACCCTACTCTGGCTCCACCATCGGTTGAACCTGTAGATATAACACAGTCAATTTTAGCCGAAGCAGAAACGCGAAAGACCGCCCCGCAAGAAGCCCCCCAAGAGACTTCTGTTGCCGCCCTACCACCAAAGCGTGCACCAACAGTTGCACAAGATACATCTACTGAGGGAGGGTCGGCAACAACAAAGGCAAGCCCACAGACAATGAGATACCTCGTTGTTCCAGAGCGGATCGCAGTTCAGGTTGATCATGCTTTCACTAGCCCACAACAAGTGGCACCACCTACTCGTTCAGCCAAAACAGCAACTCCTGCCCAAGGTAATAATGTTCAGCCACTTCCAAAGACAACGGCGGCACGAACAAGATCATCTCAACAGACTGTTCTTAAAAATCGCCAGTCACCAAATGCAACGCCTCCACTGCGGGCCACAGCAGGAAATCCGCCACGCCCGCAACGGAACTCAAATAGAGAAGGTTCGAGCCAGATTGCAGCTCGTGAATCCAACAACGAGACTTCAAAAGAGCCCACACTTCGATCATTTTTTCCAAACATTTCAGCTGGATTGAGTGCTATGGGGCAAGAGTGGCGGGAATTACGATATGGCACAGAAACACCCGAAGAGACTCCAAATAGCAGGCAGGCAAAGCAGAATGGGCCAAGTCAGCAGCGATCTGCTTCACGCCCTCAACAATCAAGGTAAACGTGTAAGCTATCTTTCATCAGGATGAACGGACAAGTCCGGAAATACCGATGAGCCCACACGCAGCTCCAACTCCGCTCAGGAGTAGCAGCACCCAGGAAGCCCCCTGCTTTAAATACGTCCGCTGAGCGTATTGTTTTTCAACAATCCATTGGGGGCGCTCCACTGTTGCTTTGGAAAAATGGTTTTTCCACGCATCGTAAATCTCAGCGTTCGTTTTCTGCATCATTTGCTTACGAATGGCCGCGGCTTGGACTGGCGATTGAGTCGGTAAACGAAGCCATGCACCAGCTGCCATAAATAGGACACAACCTACAAAGCCAAGAAGAACAAGGCCCTTCGAGCTATTCCACGCCGGGCGACCACCGACCTCAGGTTCTTCGACCAGTGGAAGCCTTGATAATTCGCCAAATTTAGGTACCGCAAGGCGATTACCACACCTACTACATACAATCTCCCCACCAGCTTGCCCAGCACGAACGGGCACCATTTCGCCACAATGACAGGTTAATTGATATTCTTTCACGGTCGAGAAACCTTTGAATTCGCCCGAAGATTCACCACTGCCCTACTGTTTTACCATCGCGCGTCTCACGACCGCTACTTTGTGCGCGGTTTGCCATGAGAAAAACTCGCTTTTCAACCTTCGGGACTGCATAATCAGTTGTCTATGGTGTCAATCAGACCTCGAAAAACCTGTCTTGGCAACCCTTCAGTTCCCTTATTCGAGAGCACTGAGAGGTTTGCCAGAAAGATAAATCAGCCTTCGAGCGACAACACTTTGAACGAACCACTTCCCTCCAGATCTTGTTTGGACGCTTGATTTAGCCGTGAAACTGCCTTTCTTTTGCCCCATCCACCCAACTCTTCCAATCTCCAGAAAATTGAGTTTTTTTCACCACTGGACTTGTCCGCTACTTGAATCACACTGTCCACCACGCGAATGATGTTCAGGGAAGGTCAAAGCAAAAGACACTCCCACCGGATAATGCGATCAAACCCACGCTCAATACGACAAAATTTTCCCTGCAAGATTCCTAATTTTGACCTTACTACACCACTATTTATCTCCCTCCGATTGTTGTTCCTTTCACCGTTTTATTCCCATTAGCCCACTCATTCCATCCGTTTCTTGAGCTACCGTCTGGTATCTCGTGAAATGACAACTAGGATTTGGTTACCTTCCGTTTTTCAGTTGTTGGAAATTTAAGGAGTTCTGACTTGTACGATTCCCTCTTGGACGAACTTGAAGATGATGTTGTTGCCCGCCCCAGAGAGGTTGAGGAACTTGGCGATAAGGTTGCTGAGGCTGAAGAAGCAGAAGCAATACTTGACCATGGTACTGCAGAATCGGATTTGAGTACTCCTGACGATGGCAACCAAATTGGCGATGCCGGCCAAGCCTCTTCAACAGCCAAAGTTAGTGGAGCAGTGGATGAAAATGAGGCCGAGGATGCACTTGCAGAACAAATAGAAAATTGGTCAGACGATCCAGTTCGTATGTACCTGACACAAATGGGTGAGATCCCTCTTCTTACCAGAGCTCAGGAAATCTATCTCGCTCGACAAATTGAAACAACTCGGGCACAGTTTCGTGCAAAACTTTTGGAATGCGAATATGTCTGCCTGAATGCCTACAAGGTGCTAAGTCGTGTCCACAAGGGTGAACTTCCTTTTGATCGCACTGTACAAGTTTCGGTAACTGATCGTTTGGAGAAGGAGCAAATCCTTGGACGTCTCCCGCATAACCTTCAGACTCTTGAAGTATTGATTGGTCAGAATAAAGCCGATTACCGCATAGCACTTTCAAAACGTGCCCGAACAACTGAACGACGGAAAGCATGGGGTCGATTAGGACGTCGACGCAAACGATGTGTTCGTTTGATTGAAGAACTCGGCCTGCGTACCCAACGTATAGAGACCATGATTCCAACTCTCAACGGATTCATTCGTCGTCTGAGAGAACTCAAAATCAAGATAGATGCCCACAAAAGAACTAAACAGCCAGCATCGAATAGGCAAAACATCGTTGATGAATATCGAGCAATTCTTAAAGCATGCCAGGAAACACCACGTAGCCTGAAGCGACGCATGAAGGAGATAAATGAGATATTTGCTCGCTACCAACGTGCGAAAAGAGGGCTTTCCGAAGGAAATCTGCGACTTGTTGTATCCATAGCCAAAAAATATCGGAATCGTGGCCTTTCGTTTCTTGACCTAATTCAAGAAGGAAATGCTGGCTTAATGCGTGCCGTTGATAAGTTTGAATATCGGCGTGGATTTAAGTTCTGCACATATGCCACCTGGTGGATCCGACAGGCAATTACAAGGGCAGTCGCGGACCAGAGCCGTACTATTCGAATTCCTGTCCACATGGTTGAAACGATGAGCCGCGTCCGAAATGTGGCTCGTCAACTTCTGCAGGAGTATGGTCGCGAACCAACCATTGAGGAAATAGCCGCTCGGGCCGGAACACCGGTTGATGAGACTCGTCGTGTAACAGCAATGAGTCGTTACCCGATCAGTCTGGACCGCCCTGTTGGTAACAGTGAAGACAGTCACTTCGGTGACCTGCTTCCTGACACTGGGGCAGAGAATCCCGCTGTTGGCGCTGCTCAGGAAATGCTTCGTAATCGCATCTCAAAAGTCCTCAAAAGCCTTTCGTATCGTGAGCGAGAAATCATTAAGCTTCGATACGGCCTCGGTGATGGCTATAGCTACACACTCGAAGAAGTTGGTCATATCTTCAAGGTAACACGAGAGCGTATCCGACAGATCGAAGCAAAGGCAGTTCGCAAACTTCAAGCACCTGCTCGAAGCGAAGAACTCTCGGGCTTCATAGACTAAAAATCAGCCAGATGACGAATGTCTGATCGACGTTCAAAATAAGGTGCGTCACCGTTTGTCTCAGTAGGGGCTTCAGCCGTGAAGGTTGTACGCTGAGATTTGCAGGGTACGTTATAACGGCATAACCGGATACCACGATGGAGTTTTTAATGTTTCGCATACTTGCTGCCTTCTCATTCGCTATCGCTACCTCGCTTGGGCTCGCTGCTGAGCCTACTATTTCATTTCCAAAAACGACGATCGACATCGGCATGGTGGTGAGCAACCTTGATACCTCTGTTGCATTTTATACTGAGGGCATCGGCTTTCAGCAGGCAAAGGGTTTTCAGGTAGATTCTGAACTTGCCAATGCTGCCGGTCTCACTGACAACAAACCGCTCGATGTTCGAGTACTTGTTTTGGGAAATGATAAAGCCGCAACAAAGCTAAAACTGATGCAGATCGCTGGAACAGCGCCACCATCCGGTGACACTGCCTTTATTCACTCTCACACTGGATTTCGCTATTTGACAATCATTGTTGCAGACACGTCGGCATTACTCAGTCGTCTGAAGAAGCTTGGCGTAGAACCTCTTGCAAATTCTCCCGTCACCCTTCCTGAGCATCTTGTTCCCGGAATGTCACTGACGTGCGTGAAAGACCCCGATGGGAACATTGTTGAACTCATAGGTCCAACACCTGAGTGATAACGAATCTTGTTATCGTGCTGGAATAATTTCAGCACGTTCGAGCCAAACAAGAACCTGTTGGGCGAGTACCTGCGGATTGTGCACAGCAGATTCAACAGTAATTTCTGCCTTTTCAGGCTCTTCATAAGGGTCATCAATACCTGTGAACCCACTAATTTCACCAGCACGAGCTTTTTTATAGAGCCCTTTTGGATCTCGACTCTCGCAGATGTCTAAGGGTGCTTTGACATATACCTCGACAAAATCTGCCTCTGGCAACATTTTCCGTACTGCTTCACGATCACTACGATAGGGGCTAATAAATGCCGTGAGCGTAATGATTCCAGCCTGAGTAAAGAGTTCTGCAACTGCCCCGACCCGACGAATATTCTCCTTGCGATCTTCTGACCCAAAGCCAAGGCCAAATCGCTTTGCGAAAGGCTGACCGTGAATTGTTTCAAGCAGACTGGGAGATGCGTTCAGACCATGTCGCACATTGTCTCCGTCGAGAATAAAACTCCGATGTCCACGGGCATGCAACAACTTATCAACTTCGTTAGCAAGAGTACTTTTTCCAGATCCTGATAAGCCGGTAAACCAAATAACACAGCCCCGGTGGCCTGCACTACGTTCACGTTGATCTCGACTGATTGTGGCTGCATGCCATCGAACATCAACCTCTTCGGTAACATGATCCTGTTTGCCGCTAGGGCCTTCAACTGGTTTACTCAATCTATGTCCTCACCTGCTATCTCAATGTATCTGCTGAAATTGGGTACTTACCAGCCTCCCAGCACGACAACTTTCCGAAATTGACCTGCCGATCCATCTGGTTTTATCCGTTCGATAACCACAGATATTTCTTCACCTGGTTTGTGTTCACCAATAATGCGTGTACAGGCTCCAAAGTCACTGATTGCAGTTCCATTGATTTCTGTAATGACATCTTGCGGCAACAATCCTGCTTTCTCTGCTGAAGAACCTGGCTGAATGCCTGCAATGACGCACTGGCCCTGCAAAGGCATTCCGGCAATACCTAACTTACCACCTTTTCGGATATCGATTTCAGTCTCTTGAAGCCGTTGCTTTAGTTGCCTAATCGCAGCGTCTGAAAGACCAACACCATATAAATCGAGACGCTCGATACCTCGTAATCTCCCAAGGGTTACGGCATCTCTCTCCGTAAGTTGAAGGCCAAATAAACTGACGTGAACAACTTTTTGAAGTCGTGTCACCAATTTCAATGAGCGACTGTCGCCCTTCCAGTCTTCGGCAATTTCTAATCGCAATCCGGAAAGACCCGTGTCACTAAATATTGCCCCGAGCTCCTCAAGTTTTTTTCGCGCCGAAACAGCTTGAGCTGCATCAAAAAAATCAAGAGCTACTTCTGCCTGTTGAGCCACCGCCAGGCTCCCTTGTTCTGCGATCGACTCAAGAGCAGCTTCGGCTTTATTCGACAACTCAGAATCATCCTGTCGAAGCATTGCTCGAAGAGCATCGACTGCTCGTGCAGCAACCTCAGAGTCATTTCCTCGAGCGGCATGGACTAACTGATCGACAGCGATTACACCCATTAAGGCGAGCTGCCTTGAAGCAGACTCTCGGTCTGCATATTGATTTGCACCAAGTTGAGCGATTGCTCGCGACACACGTTCATCTTGTTCAGCACCGTCAACCACTTGCAGAACCAGTACTGTCAACAAAATAAGTACGATTTGGGGAGCTAATCGATACATGCAATCGTTCCACCCGTCAAAAAACACCTATAAGACAAAAACGCTTGCGCGGCGTCTTCACAACTATATCAGTCTTATGACAGACAAACCTTGACCCGTTTTGGCAGGGTACACTTCAGTACAGCCAATCGACGACAACTAGGTTACCTGCACCAATGAATCTACCAATTATTCAAACAATTACGCCAGCAGCCCCACCACTACCAATGCACCCAGAAGATGTCATTGCCAGGGGGTGGGATAGCGTAGATATCGTTTTTGTTACAGGGGACGCGTACGTAGACCATCCTAGCTTTGCCAATGGTCTCCTTGCCAGACTCTTGGAATCGGAAGGGTTTCGTATTGCCGTACTGGCGCAGCCAAACTGGCAAAATTGCCACGATTGGAGACAGTTCGGTCGACCGAATCTCTTCTTTGCCATCTCTGCTGGCAATATGGACTCCATGATCAATCATTACACCGCAAACCGTAAGGTCCGTAATGATGACGCCTATTCACCAGGTGGTGAAATTGGGCTTCGCCCCGACAGGGCAACCTTAGCGTATTGTCAACGCT
The DNA here is from genome assembly GCA_016776925.1 of Pirellulales bacterium. Classification (GTDB taxonomy): domain Bacteria; phylum Planctomycetota; class Planctomycetia; order Pirellulales; family UBA1268; genus UBA1268. The sequence continues at coordinate 76,087 of JADHSL010000004.1, forward strand.
CACGAGAGGCTTTCCCCGGTGTTCCAATTGTTGCCGGTGGGGTGGAAGCGAGCTTAAGACGCATCGCTCATTACGACTACTGGAGTGACAAAGTACGTCGCTCAATTCTCCTCGATTCAAAAGCCGACCTGCTTGCCTTTGGCATGGGCGAACGAACAATCCTTGATATCGCAAAGGGTTTTGCGGCTGGAAAAACGGTGCACGAAATGCGGGCACTCCGAGGAGTTGGCTATCGTCTTGGGGCAAGTGAGTCATTTTCTATTGATGATAGCACTCGTGAACTTCCGGCGTATGAAGCAACCAAAGTCGATCATGACGCATTTTGTGAAATGACTCGAATAAGTCACCTCGAGACAAATCCTCACAATGCCAAAAGACTTGTGCAGCGACATGGGCGAGAAGCAGTCGTCATTAATCCTCCAGCTTTACCGCTTGAAGAACACGAAATGGATCGTGTCTACGCACTACCATTCACCCGTCGCCCTCATCCACGATATGGAACACAAAGGATTCCAGCATTTGAAGTTGTTGAAAACAGTGTTCAAATCATGCGAGGTTGCTTTGGGGGCTGTACATTTTGTTCCATAACAGCCCATGAAGGTCGAATTATTCAGAGCCGTTCAAAACAGTCAATTCTCACTGAGGTGAAACAACTCGCAAACCAACCTGATTTCAAAGGTACGGTTTCTGACATTGGTGGCCCAACAGCCAATATGTACAAAATGTGTTGCATTCGACCAGAGGTCGAGGCAAAGTGCCGCAGACTATCGTGCGTCCACCCCACAGTTTGCAAACTTCTCGGAACTGATCATGGGCCTCTGAAAGAAGTCATGCGGGAAACCCGATCGATCCCGGGCGTAAAACGGGTACTCGTCGCAAGCGGTGTTCGGATGGATTTAGCACGTCGTGATCCTGAGTATCTGCGCGAATTAGCCGAACACCATGTGGGAGGGCATCTAAAAGTTGCACCGGAGCACACCGACCCAGATGTACTCGACCTCATGAAGAAGCCTCCGGCAACTGATTACGTTGAGTTTGACAAGGCTTTCCGAGCGGCAAGTCGTCGAGTAGGGAAACGGCAATACACAGTTCCATACTTTATTGCGAGTCATCCCGGGAGCGGGCTTAGTGAAATGATTGACTTGGCACTTTTCTTGAAAAGAAATGGGTACAAACCTGATCAGGTCCAAGATTTCATACCAAGTCCTTTTGACATTGCAGCCTGCATGTATCACACAGGCCGTGATCCAATGACTGGGAAACCTGTAACTGTTACGAAAGGCCTTCGGAACCGAAGAATGCAGAAAGCGTTACTTCAGTTTTTTAAACCAGAGAATTACTTTGAAGTACGAAAAGCTCTTGAACACGCTGGGAGACAGGATCTGATTGGTTCTGGCTGCGACAGTTTGATCCCAGATCGACCACCACAAGAGGCGCTCAACAAAAAAAGACGAGAGGCCAACCAATCATTTTCAGAACAAAAGTCTGGAGACCACATTCGTGGTCTAAATAAAACAAAGAAAAAACAACGTGCCAGAGTGTCTAGGTTGCACAAAACTGTTGGGTACAGGCCTAAGCGGTCTGGGAATGGATAGATTCTTCTCATCTCTAACCTATTCATTAAAACAACTTGATCCCTCCATTCCATTTGAATACATATAGTATGGGTGATCCGAAACCTAAAATTAATGAAATGAGGAGGCTCAATTGACACGATTCATACTTCTCACTGTTATGACGATAACGATCCTTGCCACCTCGGCAATATGTCGTTCCGCAAAAGCAATCAGTCCTAGAAATCCGTACCGAACCTTTAATTTGAGCGGTGTAAATTATGGTTCAATGCGTTGGGAACAGACACATCACCAAGGGCGAACTAGTCGTTCAAGAAACAAGTCTGCTCGACAACCTCAGACACGCGGAAACAGGACTATGGTCATTGGCGGTATTCCCATTGGTGTGTTCTCACAACGCAATGGGTCCAGCAATCAAGGAAATCAGACCGCTGCGTCAACAAAGTCATCCCACTGATTCTGTCTCGCTTGCATCACTCGGTGGATCATCTTGATAAATCCGATATTTCTTTGTTACGAGTGCTCCCCCTCGCTCAAGAGTGCGTTTTGAAAGATGATTGCTTTCTAAAACCCAAGAAAACTCTACCTCCTTCATTCCCCACTTGTAGAGTCGTGGCACAAGGGCGGCGTGCAGAACCAGGCCGACTCCCCAAGCTTGATACTCTGGAACGACATTGGTGCTGATTGCTCTCATTCTTTTGATAGCTGACTTGTTCCAAAGTAGTTTCAAAAAACCAAAAGGAAAAAGCCGTCCATTCATCGCTTTAATACGTGGGTTGTAATCGAGTAAACAGAAAACAGTACCGATGGGCTTGCCATCGACTTCAGCTACCAAGGAAAGTTCTGGGACGATCAGGTGCTTCAAATGATTAGCCATGTGATTCACCTCGCCCTCAGAAAGAGGAACAAACCCCCACGTTCCTGCAAGACTTGTGTTGTAAATATCAAGAAACATACGAACTTCATCGGTAAACCTTGATCGATCAAGTGATCGGACTGAAACTCCAAAACGCTCCTTAACACCTTCGACCATTACGCCAAGTTTTGAATCAATGCCCTCGAGCATCGACATCTCACCCCAAAAAGCATAGAGGTCTTCAATCTTTCTGAAACCATTTGCTTCAATAAGATCTGCGTAATAAGGGCGATTGTGTGTCATCATAAAAAAGGGTGGTGTTGCAAAGCCCTCAATTAATAATCCGCACTCATAATTTAAAGATGGATTGACAGGGCCACGTATGAAGGACATGCCCTGATCAGACAACCACTCCCTGGCAGCATCAAACAAGTGGGTAGTCGCTTCTAGATCATCAGCACATTCAAAGAACCCAAAGAAGCCACGTTTTTCTTTGTAACGCTCTATATGACCAACATTTACAATTGCTGTAATACGACCAACATCTCTACCACCACGTGTTGCTAAAAACGACTTCGTCTTATTGCGTTCGTAGAACGGATGTGGATGAAACCCGAGTAACTCTTCCTGAGCACGTCGCAGCGGAGGAATCCAGCAGGGGTCACTGGCGTATATCTGCCAAGGCAGGTCAATAAACCTGCGCTGCTGACCACGATGAACAACCGTCTCGATGCTTATCGCCGACACGCAAGACCCCTCTAAATAGTGGCTTTATCTCGTTCTGCAGATTGACCAAAACACATTCGGACTATCCCTAAATTCTCAACTAAACGCGAGGAAAACGTCAATGTCAGCTTCCACCAGAACGAATCAACTTTTGTAAAAGTTGCCTCAGATTTTTTTCCGATTTAACTCAAAAAGACAGAATCTTTGCCGATTCACCGAATTTGTTTCAATGAAGCAATCGAAACTCATACGTCGGATATCGACGCACTGAACACTTGATCTTGATAACCATGTCAAATGCCCTCAACTCATACCGCGACGGCAGCAGGAGGTCCTGCCTTGTCACAGGTGCTACTGGTTTAGTTGGCAATAATGTTGTTAGAAAGTTTCTGGATACTGGCTGGAACGTCAGCGTGTTAGTTCGCCCTCATCACAGTGGGGCTACTGCAGCACTAGAAGGACTTCCAGTTCAAAAGATCATTGGTCAACTCGAAGATAAAACGAGTCTTCAAAGAGCTGTTGATGGAATCGACCTGGTCATTCACTCAGCTGCAATGGTGCACTGTGGCTGGCGTTACTACGACGAAATGTATCGGGTCAATGTAGAAGGAACGACTCATCTTTCCGAGATTGCACGCATTGCCGGGGCTCGATTTATTCACGTCTCGAGTGTTGACGCTCTTGGTTTGCGTTCAGATGGTATCCCCGCGAATGAAGAGACTTCACCCGGTGGTATGATTGAGTGTCCCTATGTATTAACGAAGAGAATGGCTGAATCTGCCGTCCTAGCTCAAGTTGAACGTGGCCTAGATGCTGTGATTGTGAACCCTGTCTATATGATTGGTCCATGGGACTGGAAGCCCTCTAGTGGACGGATGCTTCTTGAGGTTGGAGGTGGGAAGGGCCTACTTGCTCCACCGGGTGCCAACGATTTTGTTGACGTCCGTGATGTCGTCAGTGGCATTGAGGCTGCTCATGAACGAGGCCAAACGGGTCGACGCTATATTCTAGGTGGCCATGCCCTCACATATTTTGATGCTTGGAAAATTTTTGCCAAAGTAACTAATCGTCGTCCTCCGATCGGAAATGCTCCACCACTAGCAGTGCGTGCAGCCGGACGGCTCGGAGACTTTGCCGGTCTATTCCTCAAACGGGAACCCCCCGTAAATTCAGCATCAGCGGCTATGTCAATGCTGCCTCACAACTTCTCATGCCAACGAGCGTTCGATGAGTTAGGATACAAAATACGGCCATTAGAAGTTGCTGCTACTGATGCTTGGGCATGGTTTTGTGAAAATGGCTACGCCAAAAATCTTGGAGAGCGTTACACTCAACCAGCATCATGCCAAACATCTTACTCGTCGAAGACGAGGAACATCTCGCCATCGGCATCCGGTACAACTTGACATCCGAAGGCCTGACGGTAACGACCGCTGCTGATGGACATGCAGCTTTGGCTATTCTCAATGAGCCAAATGCCGATGTCGATCTTGTTGTACTCGACGTCATGCTGCCTGGCATGAGTGGATATGCAGTCTGTGAAGAAATACGATCTCAAGGCAGCCATATTCCGGTTGTCATGCTCACCGCTCGAACGTTAGTAGAAGACCGAATTCGAGGGTTTAATGCTGGAGCAGACGTCTACCTTCAAAAGCCTTTTGATCTTGATGAACTTCTCTCAGTCATTCGAAGTCTTCTGAGCCGACGGAAGAATAGCTCAGAATCCACCCCAGATAAACCTGCAACAACCCGCTCTGAGAACAGCTTTTCATTTGGAAAGGCTCATATCAATTTCGATACGTGGGAGGCCTATTGCGACAAGCGGCAGATTCGACTCACAGCGCTTGAAATGAAGCTTCTTCGGTATCTTATTGAGCATGAAGGACTTGTATTATCAAGAACCGAGTTGCTTAAGAATGTCTGGGGAATGGATCGTGCGCCTGCAACACGGACTGTCGACACCTTCATGCTCAACTTGAGAAAGTCATTTGAAGAAAATCCGTCCCGGCCCCGTCACTTTCTATCGGTCCGCGGCGCTGGATATCGATTTGTCAGCGACTCAACAGGAAATCCGGAGACCTGAACGGTTCAGCTACAGTTTGCCAAGAAGTGCGGCAGCAGCGTCTGATGGATTTGAACTAGTCAAAAGAGATTCACCAACGAGAATTGCCTGGACTCCTGCAGCCTCAAGCTGCTCGACATCTGCTCGTGTACGAATTCCACTTTCAGCCACAAGCACACATTCCGACGGTACTTTTTCTTGTAGCTTCAGGACATGACCAATGTCAGTTTGCATTGTGACAAGGTCTCGATTGTTAATGCCTATGAGCGTGGCACCTAGATCAAGAACTCGGGATAGGTTTTCTTCACTATGCAATTCAACAAGTGGTGTCATTCCAAGGTCAATAACTTCCCGGTACAGGCTTCTCAAAAGACAGTCATCTAAACATTCAGCAATGAGAAGAACAGCATCCGCCCCATAGAGACGTGCCTCATTCACCTGGTAGGAATCAATAATGAATTCTTTTCGCAGAACCGGTAGTGAGGATGCCTTCCGCGCAGCTGTAAGGTCATCGAGGCAACCGCCGAAGCCCTCGCCATCTGTTAAAATAGAAAGTGCAGCCGCTCCAGATTTTTCATACCCACGAACTATCTCTGCAGGTTCCGAACCGGGACGAATTTCACCTGCTGAAGGACTCCGTCTTTTAAATTCTGCAATTAACCGTATTTCACCAGGCTTAGAAACAGCCGCAAAGAAGTCACGTGGCTGATCAGAATCCCCAAGCTTTTTCTTGATACCGGAAAGCGGACATATTGCCTTCGACTCAGCGACTTCCTTTTGTTTTCGGGTAATGATTCTGTCGAGTACTGACAACATCTCTCACTCGCATTATTAGGTAAATGAAAACGGATTGTTTTTGACACGTTTCGTTTCAGTCACAATCAGTCATTGAACTTCCCTACTGTCTCTAACAATATCCGCGGTAGTGCATCAAAAATAAAGTTCTACCGGCTTTGAATCTACTAGTGTCTAAAGTGACGTCGGGACGTGAAGACCATTGGCAACTTCGCAGCATTTGCGGCGGCAATTACCTCTGGGTCTCGTTTCGACCCTCCGGGCTGGATGATCGCCGCGATACCCGCTTGTCTAATTAAATCGATAGAATCTGGAAATGGAAAGAAGGCGTCTGATGCAAGAACACCACCTCGCGCCCGATCTCCCGCCTTTTCTAATGCTATCCTCACTGCGTCAACTCGGCTCGTTTGCCCCACTCCAGCTCCCACAAGGCTTGTACCTTGGCAAACGGCGATGGCATTGCTTGTAAGTCGGCGCACCATTGTGAAGGCAAAGTCGAGCGGCTGCGTCAAATCTGCCGCAGGTGCCTCCTGTGTTACAACCTGCCATGCGGCCGGATCATCTGGTGTCTCATCTGGCCGCTGTGCCAACATTGCACCCGCCACGCTTCGAAGTTCAAGACCAGCCGTGGGGCTCCATGGATCACCTGGTGGCACCTCAACCAACCGCACACTTGCTTTCCATGCCGGACGTGTTTTGAGGGCTTCGACTGCCTCGGCTGTAAAAGCCGGTGCAGCGATTACCTCAACGAACATTCCTGGCTTGAGGAGGCACTCTGCTGCTGCTGCGTCAAAAATGCGATTTACCGCAACGATTGAACCAAACGCACTTGTGGGATCTGCTGCCATAGCTGCTTCAATCGCTTCATCAATACTTGCTGCACTCGCTGCACCACAGGGATTGGTGTGTTTGATAACTGCAGCTCCAGAATTCTGAATCAATCCGGCAATACGAACCGCAGCATCAAGGTCCAGTAAATTGTTGTACGACAGTTCCTTACCAGAAAGCTGCTTTAAACCAGCAAGACCAAAATGGGTGTCCGCTGGTGCATACATTGCGGCTGACTGGTGTGGATTTTCACCGTAACGCAATGGCAACCTTCGCTCAAGGCTGAGAGTAAGCCGAGTTGGTAACGGTGGTTCGTCAGGACGGCCTTCACTCGACACGGGCTGCGACCCTCCTGCGACCAACCCTGCATGGCCTGCCATCCAACGGGCAATTACGGCATCGTATTCAGCAGTACATTCAAAAGCTTGGGCTGCAAATAATCGTCGCTCTGCCAGCGTGGTACCTCCACGGCTGATCGCAGCTGCCGCCGCGTCATATTGATTGGGGTCTGTGATCACTGCAGTAAAGGCATGATTCTTGGCAGCCGCACGAACCAAGCTTGGTCCACCGATATCAATCAACTCAATTGCATCGTCTGCCGTACACCCATCACGGCTAATGACGCTTGCAAACGGATACAAATTCACAACGATAAGTTCGAGTTGATCAATTCCATGCTCTGCCAAAACTTCAAGATCGTCTTCCCTATCACCGCGAGCCAAGATGCCAGCAAAAATGTTTGGATGAAGTGTCTTTACTCGTCCATCGAGTACTTCCGGAAAACCTGTTATCGAGGACACATCCTCAACAGAGACGCCATATCCTTGAAGGGCCCGTGCCGTCCCACCTGTACTGACAGCTACTATTCCAGCGGCCTTTAACGCAGCAGCAAGGCGATCCAAACCAGTTTTATCGTAGACGCTTACCAATGCACGACGGATTGGCAAAACAGGAGTGCCACCATCAGGGTTCATGTTCTTGCTGGGATCAGGATGTGACTTAGAAGTTGAGGCAGATTGGGGCATGGTAATTCAAAGCGGAGGAATAGAAGAACAGCGTAATTCACTGAATCCATGATTAGAACCGGCAACACGGTTTACTCAAAGGGTTCCGCGCAGGTCCGGTCAACGAGGCACGTCTTCGGCAGGGCTTGCCTTCTGCAGATCGACTTCAATGATGGTACCTCGTTTGGTCAAGTGACCTTTCACAAAAACACGACCCCTTAACTGTTTGACAATTGATTTAACGAGATACAGCCCCAGCCCTGTTCCAGGCGTAGCCCGCTCCAGTTCACTTCCTAATCGAACAAAACGTCGAAACACCTGCCCACGATCTGCGAGTGGAATCCCAGGTCCATTATCTGCCACGCGGACCAGCACGCGACTTTTCTTTGTCACTTCAACTGTTGTATCTACATGTGGTTCAGGAAGCGAGTACTTCACTGCATTATCGATAAGGTTTCGAAATACTATTTCAATGTCCGCTTCCCTACCCTGCACGAAAACATCCTCTAGCTCTTTCTCAACATTGATCACGATACAATCGTGCTGAACGTTATGACGATCAGCAACACGGATAGCTGCCTCCTTGAGGACCGGCACAATTCTGGTCGCTTCAGCAATAGATAATGCTGGACGATGCATCGTTTTTGCTGCATCAAGAAGATGATCAATCAGAGTGTCGAGCCGCTCTACATCCTGCAACATGAATCGGTGGAAATCTGATTGTTCTGCGGGTGGTACCGGTCGACGGATCAGGGTTTGCAGATAAAGCTTCAGTGACGCAAGCGGACTCTTGAGCTCATGAGTCACGCTATCAATAAAGTTACTTTGCCGCTGAGAGAGAGCAATTGCCTTGACTGCCAGAGCAAAGTAGATGATGACGCCAACCAGTACAAGAATAAGAAGCGACACGCCAACAGCGAGTAACGCCCAGTAGAACGCAGCGTTTTGAGAGCCCAGTGCAGCAGCGATACTGACAAGAACCCATCCAACACCAAGCGTGATAATGGAACTAATTAAGACCACACCAAGGGTGATTGGCCAACCAAGTGAGCGGCGCGGTTCCACAAGATCTCCTCATTTCGGGTAATCTCAACCTACCGTGCTACGCACGTGTTGTGAAATCTGCCTACATGAACCCCGTCTAGTTCGTACAAATATGCCTGATCCGCCTCTCAGACAAAGTAAACTGCGGGTCCCAATTCACTTTGAAGTTGGGCGAATGAGCGTTGAATTCATATGGAACAACGATCGGTGGCGCCATCTCTTTCGCATAGACCAGAAGGATTGTGTGCAATCAGTCGAAGGAGACACATTCCCAACAAACAATGAGGCACAGGCTTTCCCTCCCGGTATCTCTGAGAGGTGGCCAGCTTCGCCCGTTATCACAGAAGTCACGCCAACTGAAGCAATGGGGCACCGAGCTCTTGTAGCAGTCGGGCTAGCTGGACGTTCACATTTTTCAGCCAGCTTGACAGCCTCTACAGCTAAAAAAGATGCCATTCTCGTGGAGGTGGCCTGCAGGGTCTTCGAGGCACCAGAATGGCTTGGTTCTACCTATTCATGTGATGGAAAAGAACCTCCAGATGATCTTATTACGATCAAGCCAGGGCCACCTGAACCATTTGATCGGCCTTTGACTGTTCTTTGGTCGTATTGTGTTTCAGTGGGCGGTATTGAGGCGGTTCACCCTGCATCTTGCGGCAGACTGCTCTTTCCGTCAAATTGTTGAGTGGAAAGCGGTCATCTGGCGATCGCGCCGTAACAACGTCGAAAGAGTTGATGGAAGGTTCTGATGTTTGATGTTATCGAACGGCTTAAAGCCGAATGGACTGACAAATATGTAGTAATCGACTCGCCAGCACCGGAACTCAGTCGGTTTGCAAAAACCACCGGCACCGTGCGGGCTGTCAATATGAATGGTCGATGCCTCGTAGAGTTTGATCAGTTCAATAACATTGCCTGGTACGACATTGATCCTTCGCATCTCAAGGTCGTGACAGAACCACTGCCAAAGCCAGAAAAGCAGGCAAAGGCCAAAGCAGCCCCTGCGGCCAAAACGACATCTTCAAAAGCATCTTCGACACAGAAAAAATCAACTGCTGACATTCTTGCTGCAGCGCGAGGCGGTGGTTCAAAGCCGACCGCAAAGCCGGCTGGCAAACTTTCTACTGCTGATATTTTAGCGAAGGCTCGAGGGGCTAAATCGCCCCCCCCTCCTGCGGTTACCGATCCAACGCCCGATGAATCGGCGTTACTTGAAGAAACGATCGCCGCAGATGAAACACCTGAGCAGGATGAATCGCCTCAAGCCAAAGAGCCTCCAGCGGGTGAACTGCCAACAACAACGGCAGAAAAAGTTGCCTGGTGCAGGCAGCACGATGCACAGTAACTCAATAAAAACGGCAACCGTCTGGCAATAAAAACCGTTCAAGGAGGAACCGACATGCTTCCACGTCAGATATATAGAAAATTATCTACCCGAGTTCTTTTTCTTTGCATAACTTGTGTTCTTTCTGGTTGTGGACGCATTGCGAACCACCCTCTGGTTACTATGGCAAAAGAAGAAGTTGTCATAAATAATCGGTCGCAGGAATTCCTAGGTGAACCAATCACTTGGAAGGGAACTGTTACCGGCCGAGCCAATGAAGTCGATGGGATTGCAGCCATGCAAATCCCCGTTGCGGGCCAAAAAGCAGCAGCAACAGTCATCGTCGAAGGAAAGAAGTTCGGTGATGAGTGGGGCGTGACACTTCTGGAAATTCGCCCGAAGAATGGGGACCAGAAACTCTCACTGACTGCCGACCTTGCTGCGCGAAGCGGAGTTGAGACACCGAAATTTGATCCGAATGCGACCCAATCAACTTCTCCTCAAACTGCTCCGCCTCCAGCTGAAATTACAATTGAACTGCCGCCAGGACTACCTGGACAAGAGTAAGAATTTTTCAATTCATCTCACGAAGGCGGGCGAGTTCTTCTTCGCGGCCGATGACAAGTAGGATCTGATCCTGTATGAGTTTTGTCCGCCCTTCAGGAAACATCTGAAAGCGTCCTTGCATCACATCCCGTAAACCCAGAACGAAGACTCCGACTGAATTACGGAGGTCTGCCTCAGCTAGTGTCTTCCCTTCGAGTGATTCCGGCACAGTGATTTCAACGACACTGTACTCAGGATCAATTGGTAAGAAATCGAGTACATTTGGCCAACTTGACTTGTCAGCGAGTTCTTTCGCGACTTCCTCCTCTGGAAAGACAACTCGATTTGCACCAAGGTGTGACAGAATCTTCCCGTGCTCTTTTGTCACACCCTTTACGACAACATCTCGGGCGCCAAGTTCTTTGACATGCAGCGTGGCCAGGAGTGATCGAGAAATTGTTTCCCCCAGTGATATAAAAACTGACGTCGAGTCTTTGATAGGCAAATTCTCGAGTAACTCTCGATCAGTCGCATCACCAATAATTGCCTCATGAATTGAGTTTTTGACTGCATCCAATCGGTCACGCCGCTGATCCACACCAGTTACCCGACAGCCGTTTGCTGCTAGTTGAGTCGCAAGTGCAGAGCCGAAAGAACCCATTCCAAGCATGATAAAACGTTTACTACTGGTTGAAGGCATCACACATTAGCCGACAAGCGGCTCCTCCTCGGGGTAGTTGGGCTGGTACGCAGGCCGTTGCCGAGACAGCGCGACTGCAACCGTAATGGGACCAAGACGGCCCAGAAGCATCAAGATGGCCAAAATAAACTTTCCGGGAATTGTGAGCGAAGCAGTAATGCCAGTCGACAGCCCGACTGTTCCAAGTGCTGAGATACATTCGAATGAAGCATCGAGAAACCATCGCGGTCGCTCAGCTGCCTTCCCTCCACTTTCGACACCCAAGAGCGCTACGAGTGCAACAAATGCAATTGCCACAAAAACTAATGCTGTTGCGGTTGCTCGTTCTACTGCACGCTCCGGAATTGTTCGCTTTGCAAAATTAGCTCGTTCCTGACCGCGAAAACTTGCTCCGGCTCGGGTAAGCAGTGTCATAAAAGTGCTGACTTTGAATCCCCCACCTGTAGAACCAGGGCCCGCGCCTATTGCCATAAGAAGTATTGTGAGGAAGAGCGTCGCACTCGATAGGCTTCCATAATCGACTGTATGAAAACCCGCAGTACGGCACGTGGTCGTATGAAAAAGTCCGAACAAAATACGCTTTGACAACGGCTGGCCTGCCAGAACGCCATCTGACTCGAATACCCAAAAACTTACAGCACCAAAAGCGAGCAAAGCAGCTGTTCCTAATACCATCAACTTCGAATGCATATGCAGTCGATCCCAGAGGGATTGACGATTCCAAAGACGTGACGAGATGTCAAAAAGCACCGGAAAACCAAGCCCTCCCACAATAACAAGACCACAAATAATGAGGTTCACAGGAATGTCCGTGCTGTAGGCCTTGAGACTATCGTCTCCCAAAGAAAACCCCGCATTGCAAAACGCAGACACGGAATGAAAAGCCGCCCTCCAAATAACCTCGAGAGGCTCACGACTGCCCCATGTCGCAGCGGTTAGTAGCAGAAAGCCAATCAATTCTGCGGAAAGAACAACCACAAAAACCATCAAAGCCAACTGGCGAAGACCTTGTGCGGATTTAATCCCTAGTGTTTCGGCAATCACTGCCCGCTGCCTGACAGTCGCCTCTCCACCAATCTGGAAGAGAAGCAGCGTTGTGATCGTCATAATTCCGAGACCACCAAGCTGGATGAGAACCAGAATGACCCCCTGCCCGAAGGGTGAGAAGTCTTCAACGGTGGATCGCACTGTTAGGCCCGTTACACAGCAGGCACTGGTTGCAGTGAATGCGGCATCAACAAGGGTTAACGGGGGCTGTGCTGGCGCACGTGCTGCCGGAAGAGCCAGCAAGCCGGTCCCAATTGCAATTGCCCCCAGGTACGTAAAAAACGACCAGCGAGCAGAATAACTGGCGAGAGATCCTGTAAATTCAGCCATCTGATGCGGTGGCTTGGGGCTATACACCCTGATCCACCACCCAAAACTCGTTCCAAAGCGTACGACGACGGTCGCGTACTGTCCTCGGAACCCGTTCTCACATGATACTTTCCAGACCTCGAGTCAGGCAAACCGCCATGCCGAGAGCCCCGCACGAACGAAAAAATCAAAACCTTTTCCCAAATGTTTGACTCCGGCTGCAAGACGTACATAATGCAGAGGTTCTCCTCGGTAATTGCAACCTGCCATGGCCTTTGTGCCATCCCCGCCGCAGCGTTCGGTAGTCTTCAGGCTGTCGCGTAAAAAACCGTTTGAGCACATGAGTTTAAGGTCTGGGTTTGCCCGTTCCTTATGTAGTCTGATCACGTTGGTTTTATCTGTAAGGAGTGGTTGGTTTCCATGGCCAGAATTCGAAATGTTTTCGAGATTATCGAACTGTACGGACACGATGAAAATTTCGTTCCTCACGTAAGTGAAGAATTCACACCAACGACGGCACCTGCTGGGTCTCGTCAGAAAATAGATGTGCTTGCTGAAAGAATTCAGCGAGGCATGCCCCTTTGGCATCCCGAAGATTCAACTGATTCAACTGATCTTGTCACGGCTGGTAATACTGCCTGAGTTTGAATCAAAAATTATCTTACGTCTAAAAATAAGCCAGTTCTTCAGTCTGAAGAGACTGGCTTATTTTTGTACCCGAGAAACTAACTGAAGGCTCTCAACGACTTCCACGACCTCGGAGAGCAACTGCAATATCTCGTTTCGCTGTCTGCTCCTTAAGTTTGTGTCGCTTGTCGTGAACCTTCCGACCCCGACCAATTCCAAGGAGTACTTTCACGCGTCCTTGCTTGAAGTACGCTTTCAAAGGAACAAGTGTCAGGCTTTTCTCATAGGCAAGACTTGCAAATCGAACAATTTCTCGGCGATGGAGCAAGAGCTTGCGAGGTCGTTTGGGCTGGTGATTTAGTTGATTTGCTTTCACGTATTCCGGAATATCACATCCGATAAGCCATACTTCATTTCCTTTGACTCTGCCGTATGCTTCATCCAGTGACATCTTTCCAGAACGGAGACTTTTCACTTCACTTCCAACAAGGGCGATACCACACTCGAGGGTATCCAGAATCTCGTAGTGGTGCCTGGCCTTCCTGTTTTCCGCGACAACACGCTCAGCAGAGTCTCCCTTTACAGAAGTCCCTTTGCTGGATTTTCCCCCATTTTTTGGTTTTGATGACGCCATCTGGTTTGTCCGAAAAAAATTTAGTTGTCGTAAGACAACACCCGTTTGTGTGATCTTTCTTGTGCAACGGTACACTGCGAATCGATTCGTGGGGCAAGAAATTCAAACCCTTACACATTGCTAGGCATTTGAATTTAAGTGAGGCCGCTGGCCAAGCCGCATACCATCCGCTGTTGCACTTTCCCAAAGTCTAACAGACCCTAAAACAGAAGACATGAGGCCGGTCGGCCACTTTTCAGAAACCCCGCAATTGCAGAAGTGCAGTTGACTCCCTTACCTCTTTCCTTCCGTAGAAAGTACAAATGATCACTTACTTGAAATTAAGGTGGCTACTGAACGTCTGGTTGCTGTGTTGTGCATTTCTAATTGTATTACCGTCAATTTTGTGTGCCGAAGACTGGCCTCAGGCTCAAGGCAGCAACCGTGATAATAAATCAACAGAAACTGGATTACTCGACAAATGGCCTAAAGAGGGCCCGACATTACTTTGGACATTCCGACATTCTGGTGTGGGATACTCCGGACCATCTGTAGTCAGTGATCGCATCTATATCATGGGCGGTCGAAACAGTCGCGCAGAGCTGCTGTCCATTGACGCTGCAAGTGGCAGACTCATCTGGTCGAAGCCTGTAAATGAAAAGATATTTGACTTTGAAGGTAACTCTTGGGGGGCTGGGCCACGGGCCACGCCTACCGTCGCAGGTGAAATGATCTATGCCTTAGCTGGTGATGGTGAACTCGCTGCGTTCAATGTGGAAGGAGAACTCCGGTGGCAAGTCAATATGGTACGCGACTTGGGTGGCTCAATCAGCATTGTGGATGCTGGTGAACCAGAAACCTATGGCTGGGGATATTGCTGGTCGCCACTCGTTGATGACAACAAAGTCATCTGCGTACCTGGAGGCGATCGAGGCATGATTGCCGCCTTAGATCGGGAAACAGGCGAAGTGATTTGGAGGAGTGAAAATCTAACCGACGACGCAACATACTCCTCACCAATCAAAGCCACTGTGGATGGGGTGGATTTATATATCGTGATGACGCAAGGCGGGATAGCAGGAATCGCAGCAGTCGACGGCGAGTTGCTGTGGAACTACAAACGTGACCGGCCTTACTCCGATGTGGTCATTCCCACCCCCGTTTATCACGACCAGCATGTATATGCCAGCGTTGGCTCAGCGGGCTGTGACTTAATCAGACTAGTGAAGCAGGATGAACGATCGTTCGATGTCACGCAGGTTTACTTTAGCCGCAACATGAAGAACGAGTTAGGCGGCTTCGTTTTGCACAATGGCCACATATACGGCAGCTCTTCACGACGCGGCTGGGTATGTCAAACATTTAGCAGTGGTGAACTGGAGTGGTACAGTAAGCGAGTCACTGATTCCTTAGGCGAAGGGTCCGTCGCTTATGCAGATGGCCATTTGTACCTTTACGCGGAACGCGAGGCAGACGTGGCACTCATCGAGGCATTTCCAGAAGGCTACGAAGAAAAGGGGCGCTTTGAACTACCTGAAGAATCACAGATGAGAGCACCAAGCGGTAAAAATTGGACGCACCCGGTAATTGCTGGTGGGAAACTCTACCTACGCGATCAGGAATTATTGTTCTGCTACGATATCAATTAAATCGTATTGAAAATAAGAAATTTACTAAGATTTAGTGATAAAAGACATTGCCGTAGTGGAGAATCCAACGAGTCTTTCTCATCAGCGAGCACTCATTATCTCGTCTACTACATCCCTGATCGATTACACCGTAATATCACCGAATTAGAGCATAAACAATGAATGATTTTCGACGGCATACATTACTTGCTTTGTTGCTATTTTTTTGCGGCCCGGTATCGGCTGCCGAATGGGCGAACTGGCGGGGACCAGAGCGAAACGGTGTGTCGCGAGAAACGGACTTACCGAATGACGTTGAAGATGTCCTTTGGAAGAAGAACGATGTGAGTTGCCGTTCTACTCCGATTGTCATGAATGACAAGGTCTATATCGTTAGCAGGATCGGAGAAGGTGCAAATGAACAAGAACGCGTCGTCTGCATGAACGCCAAAACTGGTGATCTTATCTGGGAACATCGATTTGGCATTTTTTTTACGCCAATTGTAAGTGTTCGACTTGGCTGGACCGTTCCATTCGGTGATCCCGAAACCGGGAACGTCTATGCTCACGGGACGCAAGGCTTGTTGTTCTGTTTTGATGGTGAAACCGGAGAGGTCAAATGGCAGAAGTCATTGACTGAGGAATTCGGCCGTATTACCGGATATGGAGGACGAGTAACTAGCCCGATCGTTGAAGGAGAGCTCGTCATCATTAGTATGATCAGTTCAAATTGGGGTGCACATGGTGGTGGCGGAGTTCGATTCCTGGCATTTGATAAGAACAACGGAGAGATGGTTTGGTGGAATACAACTGGCATTCGGCCTTCCAACACATACCGTTGCATCCCGGTAGTCACTACGATTAATGAGCAGCGGATTCTGATCAGTGGTGCCGGTGATGGAAACCTGCATGCATTTCAGGTCAATACGGGAAAAAAGATATGGAGTTTTGAGTTTGGAAACGGAGCGATGAATCCCTCGCCTGTGGTTGATGGAACTCGCCTGTACGCCGCACACGGTGAGGAAATTCCTGGTCGTGCCACAGTCGGTCGAGTCGCTTGCTTGGATATTGGTAGCTCCGAACCAAAAATTATTTGGGAGCATGATGGAATTGAATTCAAATATCCCTCACCATTGCTTTACCAAGAAAACCTATTTTTGCCTGACCGACAGGGCCGACTGTATTGCTTTGATGCGACCACCGGCGAGCGACTATGGAGAGCAAAATTTGGTCGAAACTGTACCGGCTCACCCACTTATGGCGATGGCAAAATCTATCTCAGTTCCGTTCACGGATATTTCCATATTCTTGATGCAACCGACAATGGCAAGCGGCTCTCACGAAAGCGTTTCCAGCCCGCAGACCCAAAATTCGATGTTGAAGTGCAAGGCTCTGCAGCGATTGCTAACGGCTGTGTCTTCTTTGGCACAACTGAAGAGTTCTATTGTCTTGGGAAATATCAGCAGGTGGACGTGAGGGTGCCTCCACAACCAGCTATTCCGCCTGCCAATCCTGCCGGCAAGCCAGCTCAGTTGCAAGTTATTCCAACTGAAGTAAATCTGACGGCTGGTCAGCGTGTCGATTTCAGAGCAAAGCTTTTTGACACGAACGGCCAGTTTATTAAAACGACACCTGTTGATTTAAGGTTGGCTGCTATGAAGGCAGGTCCCGGTCTTGGAGAAGGTGTGACGCTGCCTATTCTGAGTGGCGAGATCGAAGGGACACGGTTCACTGCACCCGAGATCTCCGGAGGGCAAAGTGGCACTTTGCTCGCAACAGCTGATGGCCTGCAAGCGAGTGTTCGTGTTCGGCAAGTCCCGGCTTTCCCATACTCAGAAAACTTTGAAAGTACCGGTCCAGGACTCATCCCGGGGGGCTGGACGAACGCTCAACTTCGGTACGTCACGACCAAACTAGATGACGGCAACACGGTATTAATGAAGACAGCCCGGATTGCGGTCCCATTCTACCGTCAGTGGTATGGGTTTATTGGTACGCCAGATATGGCGGGATATACGATTTCCGCTGACGTGATGGGCGAGCAGGTGCGAGACAACCTGCCAAATATGGGAGTCACCGCGCATCGCTATATTCTGCAGCTTGTTGGCAACGAACAGAAACTTCGAGTCTCTGCTTGGGATGCTATGCCACGCGTCGCCAAAGAAACTCATTTCGACTGGGAACCTGACACCTGGTACCGACTGAAGATGACCGTCAGTACTGATAAAGAACACACTCATGTGCTTGGGAAAGCCTGGAAAAAAGGCGAGACAGAACCATCTGATTGGAACCTTAATTTGATTGATGAAAATCCTAACCTTACTGGTCCCCCTGGGGTCTACGGTTCCGCTCTTGGTATTCAACCTCCCAAAACTGGCACACCAATCTATTACGACAACATCTCAGTTGAGTAAACCAAAGTTAACCCTCACGCAGATCTTCATACACCCTATTTGTCGAGTCAAACCACATGCAAATTACCACTACGCGAATATCTCTACTTGCAATCACTTGGTTTTTGATTCTTCCATGGATAGCCATCGTTCATGCTGAAGATCAACCAGATCTGCTCGAACTTCCATCAAAAGACTGGCGAATGTATGGAGGTCATCTTCAACGCAACTTTGCGAACCCTCTGGCTAAGGAACTTCCTGATTCATGGGACATCCGTGATGGCACAAATGTTGCCTTCTCAATTCAACTTGGTTCACGCGCCTATGGCGGCCCAGTAATGAGTGACGGACGAATCTTGATTGGCACGAATAACGAATTTCCTCGAGATCCGTTAATTGACGGTGACAAAGGTGTAATGATGTGCTTTAGCGATAAAGATGGTGCATTTCTGTGGCAGATTGTTCATGACAAGCTTGCCGCGGGACGTGTTTGGGACTGGCCGCAACAAGGAATATGCTCGACACCGTGCATCGAAGGCGACCGTTTCTATTACATCGGGAATCGCTGTGAAGCTATTTGTGCTGATATCAACACGGGGAAAGTACATTGGAAGCTTGACATGATTGGTGAGCTGAATGTATTCCCACATAACATTGCAACTTGCTCACCAATGATCGTCGGTGACACACTGTTTCTCGTCACCAGCAATGGGGTTGATGCAGCACATTTACGCGTTCCGTCCGAAGATAAACCCAGCTTTTTGGCACTTAGCAAAAAGGATGGCAGTGTGCTCTGGTCCAGTAATCGACCAGGTCAATCACGCAGAAATATCATGCACGGGCAGTGGTCGAATCCGACCTATGCTCAGCCAGCAGGCAAGCCACAAGTGATTTTTCCTGGTGGTGATGGCTGGATTTATAGTTTCAACCCGACTGGAGAATTACTCTGGAAATTCGATTGCAACCCAAAAGATGCCATCTACCGACTTGGCGGCCGTGGAACCGCAAACGACTTTGTTGGAACCCCAGTGATTTACAAAGACAAGCTTTTCATTGCTGTTGGTCAAGACCCCGAGCATGACACTGGTGTTGGCCATCTTTATTGCATCGATATTACAAAAAATCCAAAACGGGAAGATAAAGATGTTTCGCCAACACTGGCTACATATGAACCAGAGTTTAACGAACAAATCAACCCTGACTCAGCTCAAGTCTGGCACTACGGTGGGCCCGTTACAGATGACAGACCTAGCCCGACTGATGAGACGTACTATTTTGGTCGGTCAATGTCGACCTGCGCAATCATGGATGACATTCTTTATATAACAGAACTAGGTGGCCACGTTCATTGCCTAGACGCTAACTCCGGTAAACTTTATTGGACTGAAAACATGTTTGCAAATACCTGGTCATCTCCTTGTGTCGCTGATGGCAAGGTTTTTGTAGGAAACGATGACGGCATCATGTATGTTTTCAAGCACGGTAAGGAAATGGAACTCCTCTCTGAAATTGAACATGAGGATGGAACCAAACTTCGTACAACACCTGTCGCTGCGAACGGTCGCCTGTACTACATGAGCGAAAGCCCAACAAAGCTTTGGGCAATCGAAGCGGGAACAAATAGCAAATAACTTGTACCCATATTCCCATACCCTTTGGTCAATGGGTGTGTCACATTGGAGGCAGTTCAGTGAGATTTTTGAGTATTCTTTTTTTCTTTTTTACATGGCTCGCCCTTTCCCTGCATGAAACGGCTTCTGCGAAGGATTGGAACCAATGGGGTGGTTCACCTCATCGAAATAATGTGGCCGAAGCTGCAGGAATGCCAGTTGAATGGGAGCCTGGTGAATTTGACTATGAGTCTGGTCAGTGGCAAGCAGATACGAGTAAGAACATTGCGTGGGTGGCCACACTTGGCAGTCAGAGTTACGGGAACCCGGTTGTCTCAAATGGAAAGATATTTGTAGGAACAAATAATGGCAATGGCTGGATCGAACGGTATCCGGCAAAGGTGGACTTAGGCTGCCTTATTGCCTTTGATGTTACGGATGGGACATTCCTGTGGCAGGATTCAAGTGAAAAACTTCCATCAGGTCGAGTACACGACTGGCCCCTTCAAGGAATCTGTTGCTCACCTTTGGTCGAAGGCGACCGACTCTGGTACGTGAGTAGTCGGGGTGAGGTTAAATGCCTTGACACAGAAGGTTTTCACGATGGTGAAAATGATGGGCCTTTTATCGAAGAGGTGGCAGAAGACAACTCTGAGGCTGATGTCGTGTGGGTACTAAATATGATGACCACGCTCGGAGTATCGCAACACAATATGTGTTCCTGCAGTGTCACAGGAGCAGGCAACCTACTCTTTGTGAATACCAGTAACGGTGTTGATGAAGGACATATCAGTTTGCCAAATCCAAATGCGCCGAGCTTTATCTGTGTCGATAAAAGAGATGGAAAAGTCTTATGGACAGACGCCTCACCAGGCCCAAATGTCCTTCATGGGCAATGGTCAAGCCCTGGATACGCTGAAGTTGAGGGCGTGCCACAGGTCTTTTTTGGTGGTGGTGATGGTTGGGTCTATAGCTTTGACGCACGCGGAGATGGAAACGGTGGTGCAAAGCTCCTTTGGGAGTTTGATTGCAACCCAAAGGAATCCAAATATTCCCTCGGCGGACGAGCAGACAGAAACCATATCATCGGAACGCCAGTCTTCCACAAAGGCCTTGTTTACATAGCAGTTGGTGAAGACCCAGAGCATGGTGAAGGAGCTGGTCATCTCTGGTGTATTGATCCAACAAAGCGAGGTGACACAAGCCCTGAACTTGCTATTAGCCTTGAGGCTCCGGACACACCACTTCCACATCGTCGTCTCCAGGCAGTCAACAAGGAAAACGGCGAGGCGGCATGTCCTAATCCCAACTCGGCAGCTGTTTGGCACTACCCAGGATTTGATACCGACGGAAACGGGAAACTCAGTTTTGAGGAAACAATGCACCGCACCTGTGGCACGGTTGCAATCAAAGACAGCTTACTCTTTGTTGCAGATTTTAGTGGGCTATTTCATTGTCTTGATGTCTCGACTGGAAAACCATATTGGACCTACGACATGCTGGCAGCGAGTTGGGGATCTCCTCTTCTTGTTGATAGCAAAGTCTATATTGGCGATGAAGACGGAGATGTTTGTATTTTTAAATTATCAAACGAAATGGAATTAATCGCGGAAATCAACATGGGAAATAGCGTTTACTCAACACCTATTGCAGCCAATGAAACACTCTATATTGCAAACCGCAGTCATCTTTTCGCAATCAAAGAAGGTGCAAAGCCGGTACAGAAAGTAGCTGACTAAGGCGGAGTCATTCGTGGAGATAAAAAGAGGCTTATGGCCAGTTGTATTGAGCGTTTTTGCTTACGGTTGGCAAGTCATGGTCGTGCCAAATGGCCTGACTGCTGCCAGCCCTGACAAAACTGAGTCGACTCTACGCCAACTGCTTATCGAATCTGATCGAGTTGTTATCCTTGGCGACTCGATCACATTCAGCGGCCGCTGGGTTTCGTATCTCACATGCTGGATGGAGACAGCAGGCACTTCTGCCCGAGTGATCAATATGGCGCTTCCGAGTGAAACCGTCTCTGGTCTCTCAGAAAACGGGCATGCGGGTGGAAAATTCCCACGGCCAGATTTGCATGAACGTCTGGATCGGGTGCTGCGGATCAGTCGGCCGGATGTTGTACTAGCCTGTTACGGCATGAACTGTGGTATCTATCAGCCTTTTGACACTGGACGATTGAGCAAGTTTCGCGAAGGTAGTAATCGCCTTCATGAAAAAGTAGAAGGCATTGGGGCCCAGATCGTTCATCTCACCCCGCCTGTCTATGACCAACGCCCGGATAAGCGTGGTCCAGCGGGTTCAACGAATTATGATGCCGTCCTTGAACAATACTCCCAATGGTTGCTTTCAAAGCGACAAAACGGATGGATCGTCATAGATATTCGCAGCCCAATGAAAGACTCACTTAAACTGAGACGTGCTTCGAATCCTGCATTTGTTTTTGCCCCAGACACAGTCCATCCCGGACATGAAGGGCATTGGGCGATCTGTCGAGCCGTCCTGGATGACCTGGGAGTTCCCGGAACGTGGGGCACCCAACAGGCTCAACACCTCTTACCCCGTGTCACACAAAGGCTCGAGATACTTCGAAATGCCTATATTTCAGCAGCGGGCCACAGTCGACCTGGTATTCCTCAGGGACTACCCATTGATGAAGCAATCACCGAGGCCAATCGCCTCACCAAGATGATTCGTTCAGATGAGTAATCGTCCTTACTGTTGACCAACAAACTGAAGAGGCACTTCCAGTCCAGCTACTGAATCTTTGACCTTCCCTGAGGACTTATCTTTTTTTCGCCATCCAATCGCCATCCATCCGTCTTTACGAGCCTCAAGTTGTTCCATTGGCAATGGGCCGGCGGCAGCAAGTTGATCAGGAAGTTCGAGTGGCTCAATATCAACGATTTCTTTGAAAACTTTCCCAAAGCGTTTTTGAAGAATCCTTCGTAATGAAGTCTCAGAGACACTCAGTTTTTTATCACCGCCAGGAACAAACCCAGGAGGATAAATCTGAACTTCACCGTCTCGAACAAGGCGAATCTTATCTGCTGCCGACTCAATTTTGTATGCAACCCAAATATCCATTGCTGGGAATGATCGATCACCTGACGTGTACCGACTGCCGCGAATGGTAAGCTTGAAACTTCCATCTTTTGAATTGATTTCCACAGGCTTTCTTTTCGCAAATGTGATTGACCATGGCGGCTGATCAGGGTCACTCGTCAATGATTCTGGCAACTCACCATCCCGCTCTTTTAACTGCTCTTCAACAAACTCTTGAGTGATCGTCCGGCCTGCAAGAGTAATTTCACTGGCATTGTTAACGAGCGTCTCGTGAACACGAACTGAAAGAATGGTGTCGTTATCTGCTTTGGGAGGATCAGTAAATGCAGCAATCTGATCACGAAGTGCTTTTCGACCAACAACAGTGAGTTCTTCATTGGTAGTGCTCATCCGAAGTAATTCTGGATACCAACCACGGGCTTTGAGAGGCCGCCGAAATTTATGCTCATAATCTTGTGAAGCCTGACCGATTGCCTCTGCCGTCTCGGACTCAAATTCACGACGCACCCTTTCCTGAGCACGTCTTTCACTAATTGCTTCAATTTTGGGCTTCAACTGAGACACCTTCTTTGAAGCAACACGCCGAATAAAATTCTTCCCAAACCGGCTTTTAATCCCGATTCCCGTCAGTCGTGTTTGTGTCGAAGCAGATGCAATAGTCGGATCAGCCCACACACGCTCATCATCGATATAAATCCGCTTCTGTGCTGATAATTCAGTCAGTCCCTCAGAGCAGACCGTAACTGGCCCCTTGGTGCTTCGTGTATTGGCTAAATTAGTCGCCTGAAATGACAACTGTGTCACCGCTCGCTGCGAAGAAGGCAGGAAATCAAGAAATACCGTTCCACTTGTATGACCGGTTCCACGAACTGGTGTTCCAAGCACGACTTCATTCACAGGAGACGTGCGATCCACGACACGATCGACAGCTGATGACAGCAGGCTCTCGTCAACACTCATATAAAGATTTGGACGGCCAACTGCACTTCGTATCTTAGTGACAAGCCCAGGCGCCTGACGAGACTCTACTAACCGGGCCAGAAGAGGACCGACGCCATCAAGAGACTTCGGTGTTTTTTCCTTTGCCGCTTTGCTAACCAAGCCACTAAGTTTTTGGAATCTTTTTGTATACGTCTCAGCAGCTTGATCATTGGTCGCTGCTACAGCAACTTCTATTGCCGCTGCAAGTGCTCGACGCACTGTAACAAATTGATACATCTCTAGGCCGTTCTCATTCGCATTGAATCGGCGATACAGTTTGAGTAAGACGCTCGTATCGAGCTTTTGCCCGGCGTCAGCTTGGGCCTCAAGTGCTGACCAATCAAGATAGGCTCGCCAATCAACACCACTTTTGCTTTCAGATAAAAGTGCATCCAATGGCTTGAGTGATTTACGAAGCTGGGCCGATGCTTCGACAAGAGCATTTTTATCTGGCTTTTGAAATGGTGGTGCCTCACCAAGTGGCTGCTTACGAAAGTCAGCAATATCTACTCCTTTGCAGATTCCAAGAATGCTGATACTAGAAAAAAGAACCACAAAAAGTACGGCAGCGTGACGGAGCATTACATTGGCCTGACTGCAAAAGTGCGGAAAAAGAAACGATTACGCGAAGTCTAACGATTTTAGCGGCTACAACTCCACAGCAGCCTTGATAATTCAATCTGCGTTCTGAGCCCTAATTCTTCCCCATACGGTCAAAACTGCTGGATTCTCGGCTGTTTCCTCGGTTTCAAAGGCACGGCTGTTGCCGAAATCTCAGCTGAACGATTCAATACCCAAGGAAGAAACACGATTGTTCTTCATCTTCACCACTTCCCTATTTCTGCCTACCACTATTCGCCATGTCACCACGTCTCCATTCTCACACGCTCCTTGCAACCATGATATTTCTCACGTGTGCGGTGAATTGGAAGTGTTTTGCAGACAACAATCAGAATGGCACATCTTCATTACGACAGCAGAACATCATTGATGTATCGAGCTACACCGATGCCACACGAATAGCTGAAAAAAAATCAGCAATGCTATTGGTCTCAATACGTCCTCAAGACGTAGATGCTGACCACGACGAAGTGACTCAGCACCTTAAAAAGCATTCCGTTAGAAAGATTTTCACTGAGTCAGATACTCCATGGGTTTTTTGTCAACTTGATTTTAATGAATGTTCGATCTCGCTCATTCAGTCAACCTTTTTGAAGGAAATTCGCGAAGGACCTGGCGTATGTGTTATTGACTACGCTCACGAACCACTGAAAGGACAAGTTGTTTCAGTCTTACCAAGACGGGATGGAAAGTACTATCAATTTACTCAACAAGACCTCTCTTTACTCGCATATTTGCCCATTGGCTCGTTAACACAACGATCAATGATTCTTGCCGTACGACGACATGCCGATGCTCCTAGAAGTACTGATGGGGGTTGCGACATAATGCTATGCGAAGCCGCTGCTGCACATTCTGCTCATCAAGCAAAGCTGCAAAAGCAAGGCCATCACGGATGGAAATTGCGTTCACAGCAAATAAGTGACCATCGTGGACCAGCCGTAGAAGTCTGTGCGGAGAGTTGGCCAGACCAAGATTTGCTTGACTCTTGTGTTGACTGCGTTTCCTGCTGGCGGCAATCGCCAGGGCATTGGCGAGCAGTCTCAAGCGAGCACTCTGCATATGGTTACGACATACGACGAGGTACAAATAGCATCTGGTATGCAACGGGTATCTTCATTCACTAACTTGGGAAACCGGAAGAATAAATATTTTCCCATCCCCCATTCTTCCTGTCCGTGCAACCTGGCTCACATTGTCAATAAAACGGTCAATTTGTGAATCCTCAACCCAACATTGGATTTCAACCTTTGGAAGAAACGCGAGTGATCGATCTTGTTCAGTCGTCGCATCGAGATAACTTTTCTGACGCCCATACCCTTTCACTTCATGCACCGCGAGAGCGTCTACTTGCAGTTCAGCGACAGTTTCAAGAACACGCTCAGCCAGAAATGGCTTCACGATGACAACAACCTGTTTCATAGGAACACCATCTATTCAGAAAACCGTCTCAACGACCTTTTACCCGTTGTTGTACCTGAAACTAAATCGAATAGAAAAACGATTCCTTTTCCTGAATTATTTCTACTCAGCCACATCCCCGAGGATTTAACCCCATAATTCTTGTAACAGTGTTGCTAGTTGCTGTGCATCATCTGAGGCAACAACTCGATCTATTCTTGATCGGGGAACCTCAAGTTTCTCAAGTGATTTTTCGACAGATACCCAGAGTTTTGTACGTTTTTTACCCTCAGCAAGATACAGATCCGTAACCTGCTCGCCAAGTCGCTGCACAAGTGCGGTATCGAGGTTCTCATAATAGTTTTTGACGACTTGACGCTGATAACGTGATAATTCGGCCATTCATCCATTCCTCCGGGATTAGTTTGGCCGCGCTGGAAGCAAACGGCCCAGATGACTACAGTATCGGGAAACAAAGGCCTTCCTATCGAGAGAATCCTATGCCAACAATTACCTTTGCAACAGAGAAAAAAGAAATTCAAGTTCCTGAAGGTGCCAACCTTCGTAAGGAGGCACTCGCCGCGGGAGTCTCACTTTACCCGGGGGTTCACAAAGTCCTCAATTGCCACGGCATGGGGTCTTGTGGAAGTTGTCGAGTGCTCGTCACCAAAGGAATGGAAAACACAAGCCCAAGAGGACTCCTTGAAAAAGCCCGCATGGGTGTTTCTATGGCCTACATTGGGAACGAAGAGACCATGCGGCTTGCATGTCAAACACGAGTCAATGGCGATATAACTGTCACCACCTGTCCGCCAACAAACCTTTATGGTGAGAACTTTTTTAGTTGAAATTGTATTCAAGAATGGCGTGATTGACTTGCAACACGGCCAACGGTTGCAGTGATCGCCTGATAAGTTCATTCTGTACTCAAATTCATTCATTTCATTGAGGAAATTTCATGTCATCCGCCCCACCCGTAGTACAAGATACTCCCTCACTAGACAGCCTTCGGTGGAAAAAATTTCCTGTTCTTGATGATGGATTTGTGACATTAGT
The DNA here is from genome assembly GCA_016776925.1 of Pirellulales bacterium. Lineage (GTDB taxonomy): Bacteria > Planctomycetota > Planctomycetia > Pirellulales > UBA1268 > UBA1268. The sequence goes on from JADHSL010000004.1 coordinate 102,898, forward strand.
TGATGTGATGGGAAACGACGCGTCGGTCGTACAAGCTGCGAGAGTCAGTTATGGTGAGGGTACCCGGAAAGTAAGTGATGACCGGCAACTGATCCGTTATCTACTCAGGCATGCCCACACAACACCTTTTGAAATGGCCGAGGTAAAATTTCTCGTACGAGTCCCAATGGATTGCTGGCGGCAGTGGGTTCGGCACCGAACAGCAAATATCAACGAGTACTCAACCCGATACTCACTCGCAATCGATTCAATGCAAGCGACAGGGAACGATGGCTGGAGAAGCCAGGCAGCATCGAATCGACAGGGGTCGGATGGATTTCTTACGAATAATGATGGACACCCTCTGACTCAATCTGAACAAGAATTACAAAGCCTTGCTCGTCGGGTCTACGAAGAAAGATTGCAAGCTGGCATAGCCCGCGAGCAAGCACGCAAAGACTTGCCGCTTTCAACGTATACAGAAGCCTACTGGAAAATAGACCTGCATAATCTCCTGCATTTCCTTGCGCTACGAATGGATAGCCACGCACAACTTGAAATTCGACGGTATGCAGAAACTATTGGGAATGAAATCATTGCGAAACTTTTCCCTCTCTGCTGGGAAGCATTTCTAGACTATCGAGTTGAAGCGATGCGACTCACTCGTCTTGACCGTGGAGTCATTCAGCGTTTGGCATCAGGCAATACAGCCTTGCCGGCTTCTCGTGAAGATTTTCATACAGCTCAAGATGAATCATGGGTCTCTCTGGAGCGATGTCGGGAACGAGATGAATGTTTTGCAAAACTAGCATCTCTCGGACTCGTAACGGAATCGTGAGACGAGGGGAACAACTTCTACCGAGTCGCCTTTGTGATAATCACCACAGTTCTTTGGTAGCACAAGGAGCCCATTGGCGCGAGAGAGCCCGAGCAAGTCGGCTGAACCACCCCACGGCAATGCTTCAGCAAGAAAACCACCCTCAGCCAGTTCGAGATGACAAGGATGATATACGGGCCGGTCACCACTACCTTTCACCGAACCGACTAATCTCGCCGTGAGATGGGAGCCACGCTGCATTTCGAGTGATTGGCCTGTTATAAGTCCCAATGCTGGTCGAACAAACAATTCAAAGCAAACCAGGGCACTTACAGGATTCCCCGGAAGACCGAAGACAAGTGTTGGTGATGCCTCCGGTCGTTGGAAAACCCCAAACCAGATTGGCTTTCCGGGCTTCATGCAAACTTTATGAAAAATACATTCGACGCCCATCTTTTCAAGCATTCTCGGTACAAGGTCATAGTCTCCAGCAGAGACGCCGCCCGAAAGAAGAAGAAGATCAGCCGCAAGCCCTTGAGCCATTAAAGCCCGCAGTGACTCTGCATGATCTTTGGCAATGCCCATCGGGATCGGCTCTGCACCGCAACGTACGACTGCAGCAGCAAGCATGGGCTCGTTCGTGTTACGAATTTGACCTTTTCCTGGAATTTTACAATCAGAAATGAGTTCATTTCCAGTCGTAATAATTGACACACGAGGTGGTGCATTCACTGTTACATGGGATACGCCTACCTCAGCAGCAAGGCCTATATGAACTGGCTCTAACTCAACACCACTGTGGATAACTGTCTGGCCTTTGTGAAAAAAACTTGCCTTTTTACTCACGTGCTGGCCGAATCGGAAGTGAGAATCATGTAAAGAAACGTGCTCGCCGGTGAGACCATCCGAACTGCCTGGAACGACTCGCTCAATTGGAATAACGGCGTCTGCCCCCGTGGGCATTGGAGCACCTGTCATGATTCGAATGCATTGCCCTCTCTTGAGAATAATTGCAGTTGTTTCACCGGCACCAATTTCAGCAACAACATCAAGGGTCACAACCTGCTTATCATCCTCAGCGAGAGCAAAGTCGCTAGAAAGAACTGCGAATCCATCCATCATCGAGCGATGCCACGGTGGTGAATCCGTATCTGAAATCACATCTTCTCGTAATTGCATGCCGACAGCATTTTCGATACGAACGCGACGCGGCTGACTACCAACCGCTGCCTTTTCTACTCGTCGCAGTGCTTCTACGACATCAATCATGAGACTAAACCACCACTTGTGGCCCCAAGAAAAGACCGTAGCATTTCGTGACCGTTTACTGTGAGAAAACTTTCTGGGTGAAATTGCACACCATAGACAGGCATTTCACGGTGACGAATGGCCATAATTTCTTTACTTCCATCTGGCGCAAAAGCCCAGGCATCGACCTCAAAAACATTTGGCACCGATGCTGGATCGATCACCAAACTGTGGTATCGAGTGGCTTCTATTGGTGAAGAAAGCCCTGCAAACAAGCCCCTACCGGAATGCTCGATCTGATCAACCTTGCCGTGCATCAGTTGCTTTGCTGGAACGATCTTTCCACCAAAAACCTGTCCAACAGCCTGGTGGCCGAGGCAGACGCCAAGAATCGGCATGCGACCCGCAAAACGACGCACAACATCACAGGAAATTCCCGCTTCGTCCGGGGTGCATGGACCAGGTGAAATGAGCAGGTGGCTAGGTTGCTTTGCAGCAATTGCGTCACCATCGATGCAATCATTTCGATAGACCTCAACGTTCAAGCGTGGCTGTATTTCGCCAATTCTTTGAACAAGATTCCATGTGAACGAATCATAGTTATCGATAAGAAGCAACATAGACGAAATGAGATCTGTTTGTTTGAAAAACTCGGCGTTACCCCAAAAGTGTCACTGGATGACCAACACGCTCAACGAGTGGAATCACTTGGGGTTTATAAATTGTTGTATACGCTTCAGCCTGACGATGAGCATCGAGAGCCTCTTGGGAAGACCAATGCTCGATCATCGTAAAACGGTTTGTCTCCGATTGCGAGTGATAGACATCAAATCGCTCACAACCTGACTCGTTTCTACTCTTTCTCATTGCCTCACAGAGCAAGTCACGCACTACCTCAATATCACTTTCCTCTTTTACCGTCAGAATAATGTTCATACAAATCATTTAATTACATCCTTACATCAGTACAACTCTTTACTGTACCACGACGGGTTTCAAAGTTTTTCTCTGACCATATTTGCGGGCCAGAATACGAATATACGGTGGTAGAAAAGCTGCTCGATGGGCAAATGAGCCACGAGTTGCTTCTCGATCACCCTCACTTGGCTCGAAAAAGTCTTCGAGACAAAATCCCGCGCGGCATATTCCACCAAGAATATCTGTGAAAGAATGTACAAATTCATCTGTTCCAACTTCCCTCAAACGAGAGGGTGGCGCCGGCGGAAGCGCTTTTGAGTACTCTGCTGATCGACACTCCGGAAAAATTACTTCGTACCGCCCATCTGAATTCAGATGCAATGATGACTGTAAACTTCTCGGAGATTTATGCTGACTCATGTACAAACCACCCGGACGACAAACACGTACAATTTCAAAGAAAAGTTGTGTGAGAGAAGGTAGGTAGCAACTACTGACCGGATGAATAACGATATCAAAATGATCATTTTTCAACATTTGAAGGTCGTCCATCGAACTCTGTATCAGCTCGAGATGAAGTTTCCGTTCTCTTGCAACCTGTCGATCGAGGTCAAGCATTGACGCTGACAGGTCGACAACAGTCACTTTTGCACCAGCCGCCGCGTAAAGCGGACCATGCTTTCCTCCACCTGCGGCAAGGCAAAGAATTTCCATCCCCTTCAGGCTCGAAGGAAGCCAAGGGCGATCGGCAGGACCACCTGTGCCAAGCCAATTCCTCGGATCTATAAATGCCTCATCGCAAGCAGGGCTTGCCAAAGCGTCGTGTGCTTTGGCAAGCCGATCCCACGCGGCTGCATTCTTATACAGTGTTGCTTTCGAAACGGAAGAGTCGGAACCGTTTTCCATAATTCAATTTTTAATCACGTGGGACTGATTGAAGCAGCCCCATTTGTCTCATTTCCGCAAGTGGTGGCCCCGGCCGCCACTTCTTTCGACGAGCGTCGTAGATTGCTGGAACAAGTGTCTGACGACCAGTTTCAGGATGCTCACAACATTCTCCGGCGAGCGGGAGCTCAAAGACTTTGCCACTTTCTCGACAAACATAGTGAATAACAATCACATCATCGTTCTCAACGGCGGGGGGTCTCTTTGCAAATACGGATGGATAGAGAAGCCATGAGGCAATAACCAGACCGAGTATCGCACCCCAGAGACGCATATCTTTCATAAGAAATCTCCTACGAGTGAATAGTTTAGTTTCGGTCCCACAACGCATCTGCTTCTGCGTCATCTAAAGGATTCCCATTGCAGATCACCCCAATATTATGAAATTCCATTTGAGCTACTTGACCATCGCTTGTCCACGGTCCTTTTCGGAACTTTCGGCTGAAGCCTTCAACATGCCCGTCAACAAAGACCGCATTGGCAAACCCGCCTCCATGACGAAAATGAACCCCTGGGTCTGTCGTCGAGGGTTTACTAAAACCACCAAGCTGTTCTCTCAAACCATATGGTGCTCCAAAATAAATCATCGCGGTCTCTGCAAATGCAACTGTCCGAGAAGTCTCAGGGACATCTTTGATTCGATATGCTTTATCTTGATACGGTCCTGCAGCATCATAATAACCTCCTGAACCAGGTCCAAGCTGCGAGTTGTACCCAAATGCGGTAGCGATACGATCACCAAACTTGACTTCTTCAAGCATAGATTCTGAAAAGTTTGGGCACTGCAAAACAGAAGCATTCGATTCAAAATATGGCTGCAGCGGCCCGGCTGTGACATCAAGTGTGCCATTGGAGTCAGTCGTGTAATCAACTTCACCGAACCAAAAAAGAGCTTTACCACCAGGCGTCCAGCTTCCAGCAGCAGAGGCTGCATAGCGAGTATCATCATCAACCTTCTGACAAGGAAACTTTTTATTTGCAGACATGTAACTGTGCATCGCGACTCCTAATTGCCGCACGTTGCTTGAACAGCTTATGCGACGAGCTGCCTCTCGAGCTTGCTGTACTGCGGGCAGCAATAAACCGACGAGGACACCAATAATTGCTATGACCACAAGCAATTCAATCAGCGTGAAGCCTGCTTTTTTTCCGCCACATGCCGGTGCAGTCGTATGACTCTGAAATGGCATATTTCCCCCATGAATGTAGAGATTTTGTCTCATGAAATCTTCCTCTCGATCACAGCAGAATGCACTTTCTGTGATCATGAATGTAAATCTGTCTACGG
>JADHSL010000133.1 GCA_016776925.1 Pirellulales bacterium
ACACACATTCAAATGCTGGCAACGTCAACTTTTTGGGGAACAATCAGTTGTTCAAACAATTCCGGCTTGTCGGTTTGTGTGTACTAAGTCTGCTGGGACTTACTGCCATCAATGCTGTACAAGCAGCGAATGAATGCGACTCGTTTCTCTCATGCTGCGATACTGGCAAAAACTGTCGACAGTTTTATCTTGGTGGCATTGTTGGTGCAGACTTTGGCACACTGAATAAAGTGCCAGGAAATAGTACTGTTGTGCCAAATGACTCACTCTTCACAGCTGGGGGTACGGTCGGTATGCGGTACCTGCGGAACGATGGAGCATGGCGTTTTGAATTTGAAGGCCGAGGGCGTGAACAGATTCAGGAAAGGGTTATCGATCCAAGTGTTGGTGGTGCCGACATTACCATCGCTGCTCGTGATGGCTGGTCAACAATGGTCAATATCTGGGGAGATTACAATGTCGTGGAAACTGTTGACCTCTATGCTGGTGGAGGCATCGGTGCTGGTGGCTACCGGTCTGTTGTCAATGCTACGCAAGCAGGAACCACTCAAGTTGCAAGTAACGAAAACGTCTCGAATTTTGCTTGGCAAGCCGGTGGTGGGCTAATTTACAATGCATCAAATCACATAGCCGTCGATCTAGGCTACCGATTTTTTTCAATTAATGATATGACGGCTAATGGAGTTGCATTTGGAAGCCCCTTCACATATCCAACAAATTATGCAGCTAGTGAATTGCTTTTAACGGTGCGCATATATGAGCCATTCCGTCGTTGGCGTTAAGTCGATGATTGAGAACGAAGGCGGTAAGCCACTCCAGAAACGTGTGGCGACCATGAAAGCAGAAACAGGTTTTTCAAGATATGCACCAGCGACGGCATGTCTTGAAAGATAGAGAGAAGTGAGGCGGCTCAACGTTATTGTCGCTCTGCACCCGTTTCAAGGACCGCCATAAATGCCTTCTGAGGAATATCGACTGAGCCGATACTCTTCATTCGCTTCTTGCCCTCTTTTTGTTTGGCCCAGAGCTTTTTCTTTCGAGAGATGTCACCGCCATAACATTTTGCCGTGACATTTTTTCGGAGTGCAGAAATTGTTTCTCGTGCAATTATCTTGGTGCCAATTGCGGCCTGTAAGGCGACTTCAAACATGTGGCGATCAATCTCACCACGTAGTTTCTTGACAATGGCTCGACCCCGCCGGTCAGCATCTCTGCGGTCACAGATAATCGAAAGCGCATCTACCTTTTTGCCACCGACAAGAATATCGAGTCGAGCGAGATCTGCAGGAAAGTATCCCTGTAATTCATAGTCAAGCGTGCCGTACCCTCGGGTCACACTCTTAATTTTGTCATGGAGATCGTAGATCACTTCACCAAGAGGAAGATCAAATGAAAGCATGGCGCGCGTTGGAGAAAGATATTCTGTTTTCAGGAACACGCCACGCCGATCACTGCACAGTTGCATGACAGGACCAATAAATTCTACCGGGACAAGAAAATTGCACCGAACAATCGGCTGGCGAAACTCTTCGATCTGTCCTGTATCTGGAACATCTTGGGGATTTCTTATTTCAAGAGTCTCACCATTCTTTAAAAGAAGCTGATACGTCACGTTGGGTGCAGTCTGAACAAGATCAAGGTCTGCCTCCTGCTCAAGTCGTTGCTGGATGATCTCCATATGCAGAAGGCCAAGAAAACCACAGCGGAAACCAAAGCCAAGTGCCTCGCTGCTTTCAGGCTGAAACTCAAAAGAAGGATCATTGATCGCTAGCCGTTCAAGGGACTCCCGCAACTCCTCAAAGTTCTCACCCTCAGACGGGTAGAGGCCACAGTAGACCATTCGCTGTGGCGGTTTGTAACCAGCAACGGCTGCCGCTCCGTCCTTGCCTGGGACTGAAAGTGTGTCGCCGATATGAACATGCTCAACATCTTTGATGTTACACACCAGGTACCCCACCTGACCGGCGGCAAGTTGGTCACATGATCGTCGCTGAGGGACAAACTGTCCAAGATCAAGGACTTCATGTGTGACCCCTGTTTTCAGGAAGCGAATCTTCTGCCCTTTCGTAACTGTGCCATCAATGATTCGGACATAGGTGATGACACCTCGATAGCTGTCATAGTGACTGTCAAAAATCAGTGCCTGCAATGCTTTTTCTGGATCACCCTGTGGCGGTGGTATCCGATCAATGATCGCAGCTAACAGGTCGTCGATGCCGATGCCAGTTTTTGCACTGGCTCGAATGACTTCTTCAGGCTCAATGGCAAGTGATTGCTCCATCTCGAGAAGGACTTCATCAACCCGTGCATGAACAAGATCAACCTTGTTAATGACAGGCACAATTTCAAGATCTTCATTGATGGCGGCATAGGCGTTGGCAACCGTCTGAGCCTCCACACCTTGAAAAGCATCAACAAGCAAAACAGCTCCCTCACAACAAGCGAGAGAACGTGAAACCTCGTAGTGAAAGTCGACGTGGCCTGGCGTATCAATCAGGTTGAGTTCGTATAACTCTCCATTATGACGGTATTCCATACGAACGGCTCGAGCTTTGATCGTAATGCCTCGCTGCCGCTCAAGCTCCATATCATCGAGCATTTGTGTCTTCAGCTGACGTTTTTCAACCGTGCCAGTGTTCTCCAGCAATCGGTCGGCCAGCGTACTTTTGCCGTGATCGATGTGAGCAACAATTGAAAAGTTGCGAATATGCTTGCAGTCGAACGGCATTCAGGAAATCTTTCCGTGAGATGATGAGGGTGTCTAGGCGTGCGTGTGAGAATGCTGCTGTTTCCAAGCGAGTCGACTGAGGCCGGCTGCACCAATAGAGCCTGCATTACCACCAAGCGTAGCGAATCGAAGGGCTGTCTTTTTTGCGAGTGTTGGGAATGTACGGCGGCGGACGGACGTGTCGATACGGTCAAGAAATGCTTGTCCAACGGGGTGTTCCTCCCGGCCGAACGTCATTGCTCCTCCTAGGATGATAGCTGATGGATCAATAGTATGCATGAGTGTCACAATTCCGATAGCAAGCCAATCAGCCGTCTCCATGACGAGGCTCATTGCCAGTTGATCTCCTTGTTCAGCATGATTCCCTATCAGGATGGGTGTTAAGGGTTCTCCCTGATTGATAGCATCGGCCAGAGTTCCGGTACCACCATTACGAATCCGTTCAGAGGCTATTGCTTTGAGTGCCGTGGCACTTGCATAGGCTTCAAGATGACCTGGTTGCCCGCATGGGCACATGCGAGCAGTAGGTGAGGAGTCAACAATAATGTGTCCACACTCTGCCCCGTGGCTGTGTGCCCCTTCAATAGTCATGTCATCAATGATGATGCCACCACCAACTCCTGTACCAAGCGTCAGGAGAATGAGGCTTGTGTCATCTCGTCCGGAACCCACCCAGAATTCTCCGTATGCAGCTGCGGTTGCATCATTTGCATACGTGACGGTATGGCCACAATGCTCTGCGACACGATCACGCACCGGAAAGTTATCCCAACCAGGAAGATTGCCGGGCTTGAGTAAAACCCCTGTCGAAAGATCCTGTGGGCCTGGAGTGCCGAGGCCAACAGCCGCTATGTCAGAGTGATCAAGACCAACACAATCCGCCAAAAGACTCACAGAATGTCCCATTCGGATAGCAGCATCATCGGGTCCGTTTTGGACATTGGTCGGTTCGGTATGAAATGCGATCATTCGGCCATGGTCGTCAACTAGTGCTGCTTTGATATTGGTGCCGCCTAGATCAATTCCGACAAACAAAGGGCCGGAAACATCAGCATCCGGTAGGAGCAGGTGTGGTGATTTAGTTACTGGCATCGGAGGGAGGTTCTTTGGGTTCACTTTTTTTAGAAGCTTCGGATTCTATTGAGCCAGTTGGCTGCTTGTCTGATTGAGAGACTGATTTTTCTGCAGCTTCTATTTCTCGATCAGCAGCAGCCTTTGCTGCATCAGCTGATTGCCGGGCAGCACGAGCTTTATTAACTTCTTTTTCAGCAGTACTCGGTTTTACTGACCCATCATTTTTATTGAGATCAAGAATTTCAATAGTCTCAATTTCAATAACTTCACTCGGAGGTGGCTCCTTCGAAGAGCATCCAAGAAACCACATACTCGAGCTTAGGAAAAAAATTATATAGACGGCTTTCATTTGGTAGTTCTTTAGTCGTTTCATGATGAGATTCCTCATAAAGGACAGAGAAGCATTCCTTGAGATCGTTACATATTGATTCACTATCTTCAAATCAAAGTATGTGGTAGCTAAACCGCTGCTTCAATGACTTGTGCTGTGACGAGCCATTGAAGTTCCCCTGGCTGACTGAGGCCACTATCCAGACAGATTGACGCAATGGCACCTTTTTGCATGCGAATAGAAGCGTTGCCGTCTCCAATCGCCTTTGCAACAAGTCGGCCAACACATGGCGCATGGCCCACCCATGCGACTCTGGCCACGTTTTCATCAGCTGTCCACTCAGCAATTTCTTTCCAATTCGACCCGGGAGCAAGCGCGTCATGAATTTCAAGGCGGGGAGTTTGGAGCACATCGACCATGATTTCTGCTGTCTCACGGGTTCGCACCAACGGGCTTGTAACGATCAGGTCAACCTCCAGTCCAAAGCCTTGCATGAAGCGAATGAACTGTTCGAATCGTTTACGACCTTTTTTAGTCAGCCGACGGTCATAATCGTCTTGATCGAGGCCGCATTCTTCGGCCCACGCATGACGAATAATATAGAGCTGTGTTGGGAACATGTGCATAAAAATATTGTGAATACCTTCTCGCTCTCGAGCAAGGTCAGGATTTTCTCCATAGGACGTCATCGCTGATACTCATGCGGTGACGATCCTTTTCTGTCTCGTGCCACCAGCGTCGGGCATCGACCGGATAGCCAGCTGTTGGCTGGAGTGATGGTATGCAATCTGTCCAAAAGCTATTAAATACATCCATTGCGAGCTCGCGTGTATATTTTGCTGTCATACTCGCAACGGCGACGGGCAATTGAGATTCACCGCCCACAGTAAAATGGATGAAGGTCGGGCGTTCACCATCATGAATACGGTAACGAGAACAGCGTGCAGTTTCTGATAGTGGCTCAACTCTTGCCGCATCAAAGCAGTGTGAAACAACGCCTGCATATCGCTTGCGGCCACCATGCCGATCACACCAGATAACAGCGGGCATGTGAGGGTGCTGGTTTCGAAGGTCAAAGGCCAGTTGCAGTGATGCTTGTGACAGGATGTCCGATTTGTTCATTCCTGTGTCGAGTGCAGCATTGAACGTCTCTGGAAATATCCATCGACACGCCAGGCCCGTAAGCCGAATGGCATGGGTTCGCAATTGTTTGGCTGCCTGCTCAGCCTGTTGAATAGCGTGTGGCACTTTTGTTGCAAGCGGCAGTGTCACCGCATTAATTTTTTTCCAGCAGGATCGCTCGGAATCATCAGGCGATTTCAGTGCGAGTAACGAGAGGAGGCGATCGCTGGTCTCCGGCAGTGTATTTGTTGCTATTTGAACCGCTGCGAACACACCTCGCTCTAATGGTTCAAGGGTTTCGGACTTCGTGCCTTTGCGAGTGAATATTTTTTTTGAATCACCCCAAGGTGGTCCTCGTCCTGCACGATAGTCATCGTGAATATCATTTTGTAATTGAATAAACTGGTCTGCTACCTTTGTGGATAAATGATCACATTGCAGTTCATCGATCTGCCATGAAGAGCTACCGATAACAAGTGGCCCAAGGTTTGGTCCATAGCCCGCTTCATCAATGCCAATGACCAAAGTCATGAGCTCACACCTGTTGACGGCTTTGGTGTGCCGTTTGGAAATTGTCGACAATATTCATATACGGCGACAGCAGTTGATGTCGCTGCATTCAGGCTGTGGGGTAGTCCGGCCATTGGAATTTCGGCAACACGATCGAGTCGGCTCAGAATCTCGGGGTCGATACCAAGCCGCTCATTCCCAATGACAAGAACAGTCTTGCTTACAAACGGAAATGAAAAAAGGCACTCAGAATAGGTTGACTGTTCAAGACCAACCAACTCCCAGCCAGAGAGTTTCATTTTATCAAGGACTGGTGCGAGGCTTCGATGAACCTCGATTGAAATTACCTGTGACGCTTCCCGAGCAATTTTCTCATCGAGCTTGCTGGAACCGCAGGTAATTAAATGACGGATGCCAAAACATCCACAGGTTCGTACGATGTTAGACAGATTCACTTTGCTGCGAAAAGCGGGGCAGGCTACAACCAGCTCTCGAGGACCAGCCAAGTGATGTGGCGGTCGATGTCGGATATGTTCAAACGAGAGT
>JADHSL010000032.1 GCA_016776925.1 Pirellulales bacterium
TTTTGAAGCAATGATTCTTTCTAGACACTCTAAAAGTTCCATGAAGTATGGATTGTGAAATGCTGGATCGATACAGAGAAGAATCGCATTTTCGAGAAGAAGAGCATGTTGATGTAGCAATTGTTGGTGCGGGAGCTGCGGGCCTCTTTGCTGCAATATGGGCAGGAAGAAATTCAGAAGCCCATCCAAACCGAATTGCGGTCTTCGATGGAGCCAAAAAACTTGGCGCAAAGATTCTCGTAGCTGGTGGTGGTCGCTGCAATGTGACCCACTGTCGTGTAACAGAACATGATTTTGCAGGAAGTAGTCCTGCAGCGATTCGTAAAGTGTTGCGTCGCTTTTCAGTGGCACAAACGATTCAGTTTTTTTCTGACGCAGGTGTTGAACTTAAGGAAGAAGAGACGGGTAAATTATTCCCGGTGACTGACTCAGCAAGGACCATTCTCAATGCACTCATTGATCAGTCCAAAGAATCGCATGTGGCAATTGTACATCCTGCACGTGTGGCTGAAGTTGAACACCTTCCGTGCAATGGTGCGGTAAGTGAATTGAAGAAGGAACCACGGTTCCGAGTGGTAGTAGAAAGCGGTGTCGTGCTGGCTCGACATGTCATCGTGTGTACGGGTGGGAAGTCTTTGCCCAAAAGTGGTTCAGATGGCAGCGGCTACCGATTGGTGGAAAAACTAGGTCATTCAATTGCAAAGCCATTAGTTCCCGCCCTCGTTCCACTTGTTTTGGAAGAGAGTCATTGGATTAGAGAGCTATCAGGAGTAACAGTTCCAACAACGGTCACGCTTTCCAAAGCATCAGGGAAACGGATTTTTTCCTGCTCTGGCAGCACGCTCTGTACACATCTTGGGCTTTCCGGTCCGGCTGTTCTCGATATCAGTCGTCACTGGCTCATTGCACGGAATACAGATTCAGATGTTCAGTTGAGTATCAACTGGTTACCAGACCAGACTGCAGAAACAGTCGACGAGTTACTTCAATCTCGTCGTACAGGAGCATTTGGAGTATTGCGCCAATGGCTTCCAGACAGGTTGGCTCGACAAATTTGTATCGAGTCCGGGGCTCCACTTGTCGGTGACTTAACTCGAACCATTCGAAAAAAACTGGTTCAAAATATTACGGCTACGCCATTACCCGTAACTGGCGATCGGGGGTTTTCTATAGCGGAAGCGACAGCCGGTGGTGTCCCTCTTGAAGAGGTAAAACTCGAAACCATGGAAAGTAGAAAGTGTCCTGGTCTTTACCTTGCCGGTGAAGTCCTTGATGTAGATGGCCGAATCGGAGGCTTTAATTTTCAGTGGGCGTGGTCGAGCGGCTATGTTGCAGGATCCGCGGTTGCAAAGTCGATTATCGAAGGCAACGCTCGATAGAGAGAGCGGTTATCGTGCAAACCCAACAAAGAAGCTGAAGAGTTGTTGGCTGTCAAAATCAGCGTATGAGACAGGTACTGCAAAATCGAGAGCGATCGGAGCTGGTCCAAGTGCAGGCATAGTGATTCGGAGGCCGAATCCTGGGGCTACTCGAAAGTCTTTTATAGTCACGTTTGATTCAACGGTACCAAAATCAGTAAAGACTACGCCACGAAGGGAATCGTCGGCAGTAATGGGAAACATATATTCAACGGTGTTTAACCATTCAAATGGTCCACCAACAATTGCCTCTTGGCCACTTGCGTTCGTTTGGCGTGGGCTTGCTCCGCGAAAGACGAAGCCTCGCATGGTGTTGTATCCACCAGCATAAAAGTTGTCATATGCAGGAGTATCTGGCCCGGAGAATCCGAGAATCGTGCCGAGTGATAAAACGTGTCGTCCTGAGCCATCAGGCCGCTGGTTGAGGAGGAAATATTGACGAGCTTCGAAAACACCTCTTGGATAGATAAACGTTCCAATAACTTGTTCAAACTCAAACGTGGCTAGATGGCCTTGGGTAGGCAAGAACGGGCTGTCACGAGTGTCGTGAATGAGACCACCACTAAAGCCGTAGACAGAGTTTTTTCCAAGCATGCCGGGGTTCGTGCCGCCTGGCGTATTAAGGTTGCCCTGAATGTCTGGGATACCCTGAACACGAGGGTTAAAAATATCAACACTCTCACCACGGAAGCCAGTATTCACTGAGAAATCGGGAGCAAAGACAAACTGATACCCAAGGCCGACACGGCCCCCTACACGACCTTCAGCCCAATCGAAGAAGTAACGAGTGAAGTATGAGGCACTCGTTGAGAGTCCTATGCGGGTATCAAATAGATACGGTTCTTGAAAGGTTGCCGTGTATCGCTGTAGCTCTGTACCAGGTGCTGCTTCCAGTCGAAACCTTTGGCCGGCACCACGAAAGGCAGTACCGTTTCGTATGTCATCCCAACTTGTTGGAAGCCGAGTAATATCAAAATTCTGCTCATCGATAACAATGTTTCCAACCAGGCCTGCATTGGAGTTGACCCCTGCTCCGATCATGAGCCGGCCAGTCTGTGTTTCTTCGGCATTCACATCAACGACGACATACGGTTCGTTGCCAGGAAATGGTTGAAGAGGAGGCTGAGCGAAGCCCTGTGGTGGAAGCCCCGGTTGACCCATTCCGGGGACATTTGGAAGTGGATTAAATCCAGAGGGATCTGAAAAACCAGGTTGCCCAAAACCTGACTGAGCATAACCTGAGGGTCCGGCAGGAGGAGTTTGGGATTGTGCGACAGGCTGCTGTGCAACCATCGGCGTCGCTGTTGGAGAGGCAGGCGGAATTCGTCCGTAGTCAATTGCGTCCGGGCTTGTCGCTGCTATTGCAGAGCCACCCCATGCAGCAACATTCGGATTTTGAGCCGTTGATGGATTTGGAACAGTTGCCGGGCGAGCAGGTACAGGCTGCTGAGGAATGGACTGTCGATATGGTGGCGGACTTGTAGCAGGTGCCGGAGTGGTGGTGGCGGGTGGTTGATATCCGTATGCGGGACTTTGTCCTCGCCATTGGTGCTGCTCGCGAATCTCAACAGGGCCGCCTGAGTTCTTGATTCTTGGAGCGGGTTCACGAGAAGTGTCTGCAGATTCTTGATCGGATGGTAACGGAGCTAATTCACCTTTGAGCACAAGGTCAAGTATGGCGTCACCATCATCAGGGCTCTGACCCCGAAAGCCTTTTTGATTCGGTTCACGAGCGATTAATTGTTCAGACGGATCAGGTTTACTAAAAACGATCCGCGGGCCCTCTCCTCGTGCAGGTTCATTGAGGAAGAGGCCACTTGATGCAATCCGTCGTTCGTCAGATCGCAGTTTTCGGATGTCAAGAATGTCACCGGGCCGTAGGGAAAGCCGATTCAATATGACACTATGGCGAGTATGTGGGTTTTCGCCACCGATACGGACGTTAATTTTTCCAACCCGATATCGCTGTCCCTCAGCAACTTTGTAAACCAGATCAAGTTCGCCAGGCTCTTCAAGGAATCTGGGGTCTGCCTGAATGTCAGCGAATACAAAACCACGACCGCCATAAATATCACGAATCAGACCAAGGTCTAAATCCATATGATCTTGATGAAAGAATTCACCACTTTTTAGTTTCAGATCACGCTCTAGGAATTCTCCCTTAAAGCGACTGTTGCCAAGAAATGAAACATTTCGGACTCTGTAACGAGGCCCTTCATTGATGACAAAGGTGAGCAGTGCCCAGTCCCGACCGAGGCCATGTAAAACCTGCACTTCGCGACCAACGCGTGCCTGAAAAAAACCAAGACTACGGTAGTAGGCGGTAAGCGTATCAACATCGGCATCGATTTTCTCATGGTCAACGTCGCCACCTAGGAACCAGAAAAATCCTGGTTTGGATTTTATCTGTGTGAGTAATCGAGCATCACTTGCAATGCTATTACCAACAAAGGTGGTCCAAAAAGATTTTCGACTACGACCTTCATCGACAAGGAAAACTGCACCTTTGTCACCAGGCTTTGTTCCCTCAACAGTTGTTACACGGGCTGCGTCATACCCTTTCTCATGGTAGTAACTCTCAAGTCGTCGACGGGCTTCTTCAACCACATAGCTATCAATCGAATCACCAACGTCAATTTCTGATTTCTTTCGTAGTGTTCGAGTTGTTACATGCTGGTTCCCAACAAATTTCACATAACGTAACGTGGGACGCTCTACCACAGTAAAGACAACGACAACCCCTTGGCGTACGCGTACATACTTAGGCAAGACGTCAATAAATTTTCGTGTGCGATGGAGCGTCCGCACATCTTCTTCGATAGCTTGTGGATCAAAAATTTGTCCAGCTCGTGTATTGAGCTGTGGCAATTTTGAGATTTCAACAGTCTCATTTCCTTCAATCCGAACCTCAACAATGCGTTCGTCTTGCTCTGTGTCATCACCAGTTGGTGGGAGTTGTTCGACAACAGTTGATTGCGCAAAAGCGTCTTCTGAAACAGTGAGAAAGGTTAGTAATCCACTTATGCAAAGCAATCGTCCAATCACCATGAACGTGGTGATGAGAGAAGCCCCGGAGGTGCATTCTTTGGATTTACAGGTGTTCGGCATAGGTGATATGGCTCAATCAATTAGTCAATCATAGGCATGGAGTATCAAGCCAAGCGGATGGAGGCCTTCTACAGCAAGCCGCTGAGAAATACCGAAGAAACTCTGGTCTCCACAAGGCGAAAAGTTGCCACAGTCGGAAACAGCGAGTTATTTTTAGTGAATAAAGGACTTGTTTCCATGGATATCGGTTGAAGTGGCCTTGCCTAGTCTGCGATGCTTAACTGTTTGGTGTAGCCTCCGAACTCTGCCGAAGAGCTCACGGAGCAAATAAGGAATTTGCTCACAGGCTACGGGTATACATGCTCCACGATGGAATATATGTCACCGACCGTCATTAATCTGAAGGAGTCCGAAGATCTACGTGATGTGGTGCATCGCGTTGTACAAGCGCTCGCTGAAGGAAATGTTGTCGGTGTCCCAACCGAATCAAACTATTGCATAGCCGCTGCAGGCACTCATGAGACAGCTGTTGAGAGAGCCTGTACGTTCGTTGATGTTATGAAGCATGAGCCCCGACTTACAATTGCTATTAAGAGCAGTGATGAAGCGTCTGACTGGGCACCAGCAATGACACCGCTTGCTTTGCGATTTGCGAGACAATGCTGGCCAGGTCCGTTAGCGATGGTGCTCCAAGATAATCATCCCGATGGTTTGGTGCATCAACTACCGGCTTCAATTCAACCACATGTTTTGTGTGATGACCGAATTCGATTACGGGCGCCGGGGCATAGGATGCTGCAGGACTGTATGCGGCTTTTTGCCGGACCTGTTGTTCTTGCAGAGCCCGATGGAGGTACAAAGCCTCCGAAGACGGTTGCGGATCTCATGAAGCGTTGTGAACAAAATGAGAAATCAATGCTTTTCATAGATGACGGTATGCAGTCAATTCAAGAACCGGTTTCAACAATCGAGATTCAAAATACAGGCTTTCGTGTCATTCGTGGTAATACGTTTAGTAAAGAAGAGCTTCAAGATGTTGCAAGGCTGACGGTACTTTTTGTTTGTACGGGGAACACCTGCCGTAGCCCAATGGCCGAAGCGTTGTTTCGCAAAAAAATAGCTCAGAAATTAAATTGTTCAGCTAATGAAATCCAGAAACATGGTGTCGACGTCAAAAGTGCTGGTCTGTCTGGTTGGGGAGGGAGTCGAGCCAGCGAAAAGGCTCTTCATACAATGAAGCAATCAGAAATTGATTTGAGTGGGCACACAAGCCAAATAGTGACAGAAGAATTGCTTCAAAAAGCTGGTATTGTGTGGACGATGACAGCTGCCCATCGAGCAGCAATTCTCGCTCAGTTTCCGAAATTTGCAGACCGAGTGCACATGCTTTCACCTACAAATCAAGATGTGTTAGACCCGTTTGGAGGGACTGCGGAAGCCTACAACCAGTGTGCTGAGCAAATCTGTGAGCATCTTGACGCTCGAATGGATATACTTGAACTCAGAAGTCTGTCGGAAAAGTAAGTAGTGGAATTCGAATCAGTCGAATATGCAATTCGAAAAGACGTTTCTGTGCGGGAGCCATGGCCTGCAGCCTGGATTGAATGAATGAAAATTGCGATCGGAAGCGATCATCGAGGTGTTGATGCCCGCCGTCGTCTGATCGGATTCCTGGAGCGTCACGGTCATTCTGTAAAAGACTGTGGGAGCCATGATGAAACAGCAGTTGATTATCCAGATGTAGCTGCTGATGTTTCCCGTCAGGTTGCTGATGGCTCGGTGGACAGAGGAATTTTGCTTTGCTGTACTGGTGTCGGGATGGCAATTGCAGCAAATAAGGTTCCGGGTGTTCGCGCTGCTACGTGCCACGATGAGGTTGCAGCTGAGATGAGCCGCCGCCACAACGACCTGAATGTTCTCTGCCTGGCGGCAGAAATGGTAGGGGCGGAACAGCAGGAAAAAATGACAGAAATCTGGCTCAACACGGATTTTGAGGGTGGCCGTCATGAACGGCGACTGAGCAAGATTTCTGCTCTCGAGGCAACGGCGTGTGGTCAGCGGAGTGCGTAGAAACTCTGGTAACCCTCAAAACCTGCCTAAAACAGCAGGATTCTGCGACTGAATACTGCTCGTGGTAACGTCGGCGAAATGTGCTGATTTTGAAGGCCGGCGAAGACTTGTCATGTCGTAACGGTCATGCCGAAACGCAGACAGAATTTCTCAGCAAAATTGCCTTCCAATTTGTTGCGTCACCAAATCACGTTGGTAATGTCGTGGGAAGGGAAAAACATGTTCATCCGTTGTTGTTCCTAACGAGTAATTGAACCAGCCACCTTTTCAGAGGTTGCACCATGAATTTCACAAATACACCGACTCCTGAAGAAGTTTCATGCCTGTTGCATAATGCAGCACTGCGTGATGCCATCGAGCCACTTCTAGAGGATGAGACATTCGGTGATATCGATTTTTTTGAAATGCCTACGGAAGTGGAAAATCGTTATCTTGAATCTATGTTGGCTTGGGAGCAGGCACCAATCTTGCCTGTTGGCCGTTGGTTTAATCCCCCACTTGTATTGCAACCCGCTTGTAACCTGAGCGAAGAGCAACTTCGTGAAGAGTTGTGGGGCGTGATTGAAAGACTCTATGAGGGTCGAATTATCCTCGACTTCACAGACCATCTGTCAGATCGTGATCTATACAACCTCATCCGAAGAGAAATCCTTCCAACGTCGGTCAAACGTGTTGATCTGCCAGATAATTATTTCCACTGGGATTGTAGCGTTGCAGGACGGGCTCCTGAACTTTCTACAGGCGATTGGTACCCCGAACCTGTTGTGGATTCATTGATTTGGCTCACGTACTACGCCGATAATGCTGAGCGAAGTGAGTGGGAGGTTGAGTACGGTATTGATCTTCCGCCTTGTGAAATCCCACCATATCCTCGAGCGATGCCATCCGCACCGGTCTAAGACACGTTGTGTGCTGGAATAGCGTTACTTTTACTCACGTCTTTATTGCCTGTACAATACGGCATCTTCGATTTTCTGTGCTGTAGATTCATGCAGCGTGCCGAAGAGGCCATGATGTTCAATGAGGGTTGTCATGATTTCTTGCAGAATGTTTTTCGTGCCTTTGATTTGGTCGTTCGTGATTTTGTTTACCTTTGAAGCAAAGCTCACCGCGACGACACCTGAAGCAATCAAGGACTCAATTACGAAAGCATCGCTTTATTTGCGAACGTATGGTCAAGAGCCGGATGGAAGTTTCTCGCCCCAAAGTGGCCCGGCAATTACTGCTCTGGCAGCCGCAGCACTTGTTCGGACCGGAACGTCTGCTGATAGTCCGATGGTCCTGCGAGCAGTTGAATACCTGCTTACGTTTCAACAATCAGATGGTGGAATCTATCAGCGGGAATCAGCGGTTGCGAATTATGAAACATCAATTGCCATACTTGCTCTTCATGAGTGCAATACTTCTGGGCGCTATGACGAGATAATCCAAAAAGCCAGGCGATTTCTCACAGCAATTCAATGGGATGAAAGTGAAGGGAATACGTATGCTGATCCTGAGTATGGTGGAGCCGGATACGGCCGGCACGAGCGACCAGATCTATCCAATACGGCGTTTCTCATTGATGCATTGAAAGGTGTCGGGGCAAGTTCAGATGATCCGGCGATTCAGCGTGCATTGATTTTTGTCTCGCGGTCTCAAAATCTTGAAGGTGTTTATGACATACTCGAGGTCGCAACAAAAAATCCTGATGGTGGATTCTATTACACGCCAGCCAACGGGGGTGAGAGTCAGGCTGGTACAACACCAACTGGTGGTCTGCGAAGTTATGGGTCAATGACATACTCGGGGCTGCGGAGCATGATATACGCAGGCGTTTCAGCGAACGATCCCCGAGTTGTGGCTGCGATAAAATGGCTTGGGCGGCACTACACGTTTGCAGAAAACCCTGGGATGGGCGATGCCGGTTTATTTTACTATTTCCACACAGCTGCTAAAGCGCTTCATGTTCTAGGGCAGGACCAATTTATAGATGCTGATGGGAAAGCCCATGACTGGCGAAAAGATCTGGCAGGTGTTCTTCTTAGCACTCAGCACGACAATGGTTCGTGGGTAAACAACAACTCTCGATGGCTTGAGGGTGATGCCAATTTGGTAACAAGCTACGCACTCCTTGCACTGAGTTACTGCCAGGCATCTACCATCGAATAGGCCGACTCAATGTGCACAATCGAGTTAGATGCTGGCTTGGAAACAACAGGCGTTTTGTTCTGCCTTTGTACGAGAGAAAGAAACAAGCAAGTGAACAACCATGGCTGATAGAAAGACGAAACAACCACAATCAGTTGAGACCGTGCGAGACGGTGTCACAATTGATGATATTGCAAAGCGGGCTAACGTTTCAAAGAGTACGGTGTCAAGAGTTCTGAACGGCAGTGCAGTAGTCAATCAACAGAAGCAAGATGCCGTCCATCAGGCTGTCATTGACTTAGATTATACGCCCAATATGTTTGCTCAGGGATTGGCAAGTGGGAAGTCAATGACACTCGGCATCTTGACCCAAAATATTGGTAGCCCCTTTTATGCAGCGATTGCTCAAGGGGTGATTGAAGGCTTAGCGGGATCTGGTTACACCCCGCTTTTTGTAGATGGAGGATGGGATCATGAAAGAGAAGCTGTTTCAATTGAAGCACTCATTTCACGAAAAGTTGATGGACTACTCATTGTTGGTGGTGATATCGCTGCATCAGAACTTCAGTCCTATGAAAAGCAAATGCCACTTATTGTTGTTGCGAGAGACATAAATGGCCTTGAAAGGCGGTGTGTTTCAGTCAACAACAAACAGATTGGCTACATGGCAACAAAACACCTTCTTGAACAGCGGCATACACAGATTGCATTTATTCATGGAATAGAGGGCCACCCCGATGCCCAGGATCGGTTTGCAGGTCATCTTGAGGCCCTACAAGAGGCTGGTATTAGTCGGTCTGATGAACTTCTTTATCAAGGAGATTTTAGTGGGCATGCAGGACTCAAGGCTGTCAATTATCTTCTTGATCAAGGTATCAGTTTTAGTGCAATAGTCGCTGCGAATGATATGGTTGCACTTGGTTCGAGACTGGCTCTCTATCGCAGGGGCATCCGCGTTCCAGATGATGTTTCAATCATCGGGTGTGACGACCAGGCGGAGGCAGCCTTTATGACACCACCACTGACGACCATCCGGCAGCCTTCATACGAAATGGGAGTTGTTGCCTCAAAAGCTCTTCTTTCGTCGATAAGTAATGAAGACTATGAGTGGTCTGAATTAGCTCCAGAACTGCAAATTCGTGAAAGTGTAAAACGTTTCACGAGTTAATGGATCAAGGTGCGGCACACGAGTGATCATTTTCAGGTCTATCATTCCTTTAAATCAAAGAGCCGCCTTAATGCTTCAAGAAGGCCATGAGGTGGGCCCGCTTTACTTTCACTTCGTAGAGAAGCCATGGGAGGATGGAGCATTTTGGCAGCATACCTTTCAAACGCCTGTCGAATTTCCTTCTGACTACTTTCGTCAAGCTCTGGAAGCTTTCGGAAAAGTCGATCAAGCTCTACTTCACCGGTTTCATTCCAGCCAGCTCGAAGTTGTTCAATAACTGGAACGGTTGATCGGTGGTGGAGGTCTCCCATGAACCGACGAGTTTCTTCATCAACAATTGTGAGTGCTGCAGGAAGTTGGTTTTGTCTTCTACGGCGATTGGAATCACAGGCCTGACCAAGATCATCGATTGAGTAAAGCCAAACCCCGGGCCTGGTACCGATACGTGAATCAAAGTCACGAGGAACAGCAAGATCAAGAACAACAAGGGGACGACCCTGTCGTTGATCTTCAACGTTTTGGTAGAGGTCGAGTGTTACAACGGGCTCTGAAGCACCGGTCGTGCTGACGACAAGGTCGGCATCAACAAGCTCACGAGAGATATTGTTATAATCGCCGGTTTGAGCCTCAAGTCGTTGTGCCAGACTGTGAGCCCGCTCCAGAGACCGATTAATAATTCGGATGTTCTGTGCCCCGGCGTCACGGAGATATCGAAGGGTTTCGGCCGCCATTTTCCCCGCACCAATCAAAAGTACACGTTTGTCATCGAATCTTTCGAACACACCACTGGCAAAATCAGCAACGGCGATGCTTGGGATTGATAAACGTTCTCGCCCGACAGCTGTTTCCGTCGTTACACGTTTTGCCGCGCGTAAGGCTGCCTGAAAGAGTTCTCCAGTAAGAGGTCCGGTCGTCCCACTTTGTTGGGCAAGCTGCCATGCCTGTTTCACTTGTGCAACAATTTGAGGTTCTCCGAGAACCATGCTGTCGAGTCCAGCAGCAACACAAAATAGATGTTTTACAGCAGCAGTTCCCTGCTCACCACCGAGTACTCTTCCAGCATTTGTAGGATCAATACCTCGGCACTCTGCCAGAAACATGGCTAATTCATCTGGCGGAGGTGGCCCTCGGCGTTCCTCGTCAGCAGCGTACAATTCGATGCGATTGCAAGTCGATAAAAGGACTGCTTCACTGCCCGGAAACTGTTTCTGGAAACGAGCTAGAGCTTCAGTTGCTTGCTCTGATGAGAAAGCAAGTTTTTCACGTAGTTCAATTGGGACGGTGCGGTGACTTCCCCCTGCGAAGGCGAGGCTCATGAAGCATCTCCCGCAGGAATAGTTATGGCAGGAGCATTTTCCTGCGAAGGGGTGAGTCCGTGCTGCGTACTTCCAAGTACCCCCCATAAAATTGAAATCGTAAGCATCGAAAGGCTAACGAGTGATAAAAGTGCTGTGACTCTTCTGCCAATTGCGCGTTGCCGCATAGCTCGTGAGGTACCAGCTACAATTATGAGCCAAACGACAAGTGCTCCCATTCGAAGAACAACTGGATCAGTCCACGGCACACTCCCCAGAAGGCCATGTCGTTGGTTCACAATATTTAAAACAATCCCTGACAGACAGCCAAGGCTTCCCGACACAGCAGCAATGACGGTCATTCGTGATGACCAGATTGATAGTTTTTCCAAGCTGGGCATACGGAATCCTTGGAGGGGGGCCTGTTTCCGAGCAAGCCGCCCAGCCTGAATAAGCCACATTCCGCCTGCTAAGCCACCAAGTACGATTGCGACACTCATCACAAGACTGAAACTTCCGTGAATGACACCCCAAATTTGTGTCGCAGGACTTTGTGGAAATGGTTCCCGGCTTGAAAGTTCAGCAACTCCAAGAAGAGCTAATACAACAGGTAGGATAAAAAGCCCCACCGGCGTTCTCGGATTAGAGACGGTCATCCAAAGAGATCCAGCTGCTAAAAGCCAAGCAGCCAGAAGATACCAATCAAACTCACTCGATAACGGTATGGAAGGAAGCGTGGTTGAACGCCAGATAAGATACAGGCTGTGTGCGATCAGTCCTGCAGTCACAAAACCGATCATTGTGATGCCTCGGACTCCAGACCGAAACCAGAGCCGACTAACCTCACAGATCAGTGCAACACCATAGCTGGCGGCAAAACAGACAACAGAAATTCGGGAGATGAAATCAGCCATAGAAGCCCTATTCAAAAATACTCGCCCCAAACATGCATCAATATTTTCGAAAGAACATGAATCAGGGACGTATCTAAAGCAGAATCAGCGCAGATAACAAAAAACCTGACCGTGTCCTTCCTCTCATGAATCAGACGAATGAACTATTTTCCATTTGGAATCTTCTTATTGTACCCAAGAAAAAGCTAACTTTGAGCCACTAACTGGCTTCCTACAAACTATACTCAGCAGTATGAACGCCGATCCTGATTCCCCGGAAAACAAAGAGCCAGCCGCTGGCAGTGTCGAAGACTCCCTTTTTATGAGGGCATGTCGCCTCGAACCGGTATCTCGTCCACCAGTTTGGCTGATGAGGCAGGCGGGTCGGTATCTTCCGGAATACCAAGCCATTCGCAATAAGGTCACGTTCTTGGAGTTATGCAAAAACCCAGAACTTTCTGCTGAAGTTATGTTGGCAACAGTGGATCGACTTGGTGTTGATGCAGCGATTATTTTCAGTGACTTGTTGCCACTCCTGCAGCCGATGGGCCTCGATTTGGAATTCGCTACTGGGGAAGGCCCAGTCATTCATAATCCACTTCGTAACCGCACAGATCTCGATCGATTTCATGAGCTTGTTGATGTTGGTCCACTCAGTTTTGTTTTTGAAACAGTACGTGCAACCCGTGCCGGTCTTCAAAAAGACATACCAGTCATCGGTTTTGCGGGAGCTCCATTCACGTTAGCCGGATACGCCATCGAGGGAGGAACAAGTCGCAACTGGTTGCATACCAAACGATTTATGTTGAGCGATCCTGATGGGTGGCATGAACTCATGGAAAGACTTGCAAGGACGATCGGCAGATATCTTCATGCTCAATTCGATGCTGGAGCAAATGCGGTGCAGGTTTTTGATAGCTGGGTAGGTTGTCTCTCACCAGAGCACTACCGTGAATTTGTTTTACCTCACAGCCG
Organism: Pirellulales bacterium; assembly: GCA_016776925.1. GTDB lineage: Bacteria > Planctomycetota > Planctomycetia > Pirellulales > UBA1268 > UBA1268. The sequence goes on from JADHSL010000032.1 coordinate 12,998, forward strand.
TACGGTCTTTGAATCACTAGCTGGGCGAGGACCGATAATTCATTTCGCGGCAGGCAATCCAGCGTTATTACCACTTGCGGCTGAAGCTGGTGGTACCGTCATGGGTATTGATTGGCGAACTGAGTTGGATCATGCCTGGCAGCAGGTGGGTTATGATCGAGGCGTACAGGGTAATTTAGACCCAGCGGTACTGCACACTACTCCTGATGTTGTGCGTCGTCGTACAGAAGAGATCCTTGCGCGAGTTGCAGGACGCCCTGGTCACATCATGAATCTTGGTCACGGCATATTGCCAGAGACTCCAGTTGAAAATGTATTGGAGTTCATTTCGACCGTTAAACAAAAATAAAAAACGAGTCAACTCGTAGTCATATCACAGGCGAATTCTTCGAATTTTTTTCGTCTGTGTTTCTGTGCGAATTGGGGTAAAACTAAGGGTTGGCCTGAACGGTACAAAAAGAGTTCCGTTGTGGCTTCTTTCATTATTTCATTTATCCATTCGCGAAGCACTGACACAGCATATGACAACTTTGGAGCAACGTCTCTTTCATCTTTTTGACCCACGTGATCGCAAGCGGGCACGACACCTCGTCCCAGAAAAAGTGATCTGTCCTCGTGTTGGTCAGGTTCAGGCAACACTTGCAAGTGATGACGGAACAAGCCATGAGGTTCTACTTGAACTCTCTGCAAATCGACGCGGCGGTATGATCCTGGAGAGTCGTTGCACAAGCCCCGACGGACGAGCTGGCAAGCCATGCGCGCTTGTTGCAGCTGTTCTGCTTGAGGTTGATCGACGAGGCTTGTTGAGTGGTATTGCAGAGCAGACGCCAGTGACGCTCGATATAGTCGCTGATGAGACAGATGATTCTGAGGAAATCGAATCAAAATCTTCCTCAGCATTCAGCCAAGAGAATGAGACTGAGCATTTAGGCATACCACAAGCTTCGAACCCACAGTTGACACGGACTCTACATAGTGAGAATCGTTCAGTTCAAAAAAAGGGACGACAGCCAGCCTGGTCTACCGAACTTGAAAACCGTCGGCGTTTAGTTGAGCCGGCTTTACGAACAAGTAGCGTCGCCTTAGGTGGTTTGCGAAAAAGTACCGGCACTCTCATGTTTTTGCTTGATGCATCATCGGCTGACAGTCGACTCGTTGCATTGCAACCATGCCGCATGCCGATTGATGAATCTGGTCACCCTGCCGGCCAGCCAAAGCCAATCATCATCGGCCCGCAGGCGATTTCGTTTGGTCATTTTGATGCTGATGAAAGGCGAGTGTTATCTATGCTCGCTGGCACAATGTCCGCCGAGACACATCATGGTGGTCAAACACTCGAAGAACGTACAATGAGTCGGTTTTTGCTGAGCCGACAATCTGCAGCACGGGACCTTGCGATGCTTTGTGCAGAGGGCCGGCTTGTTTTTCAGCCAGAGCCTCGTCGAGCACCGGAAGCAGTCTTGCCACTGGTATGGGATGCCGGTCGACCGTGGGAATTTGCCTTAATCATCGAACCTGGTGACGACACTGGTCTTGAAGCCTGTCTTCAGAATGACCTTCTTTCAAAAAATGAAAAGCGGGTCTGTCCAAAGAAAGCCAGTCTCAATGGTCTTCTTGTACGGGGGAGTGAGCGACAGTCACTCCAAACACCGAGACTGATTCTGCGAGCAGGATTTCTTGTGTTCGAAGATCGTCTGTGTCGGCTTGTCATTGACGCAGCTGCAGAGGAACAGCAGGGCGAGTTCTCAGAGCAAGACGAACCCGCAGGTCTTCGAGGCTGGATGGAGCAATTTGATAGACGAGGCCCAATCGAATTATCTGGGTCTCAGATTGATGGGCTCATTGAGCAGCTTGCTTCACTGGCAGACCTACCGAAACTAGAACTTCCTGGTTGGACAGGATGGCAGGTAGAGTCAGGAAGGCCTCAGCCCAAATTAGTATTAGATGATTCACCAAATATGAAAGATGAGGAGCAGGTAGGATCGATTGATCCTGAGGAATCACTTGGTCGTCCGAAGCGCAAGGCACGTAAAAGTAAACCAAAGATTCAGCTGGGAGGAAACATTTGGTTCGACTACGGCGGGATTCAGATAGCGGCGGATGATCCAGCAGGTGGTGCGGCTGATGCAGCAAGGCGTCGACTTGTCCGGCGAAACAAAACAGCAGAGCGCGAAGCACTCAAGGCATTACCACGATTTGGCTTTTCTCCAGTCCGAACTGGGCAAGCGAGTGTCACTGAAGATGATGTCGTTCCAACGCACCATGTTGAGATTCCCCGTTCCCGACTTGATGCATCGGTATCTCAATTAGCAAGTGTGGGATGGGCAGTAGAAGTATCTGGGCGACGATACCGGCCAGCTGGGAATGTAGCGTGGAATGTTAATAGCGGTATTGATTGGTTTGAGCTTTCTGGATCGATTGACTTCGGTGGTGTGATTGCAGACATGCCCGAACTTCTTGCGGCTCTTGCAAGAGGTGACCGAGCAGTCGATTTGCAGGATGGCTCTCGAGGGATCTTGCCTGCTGACTTTGCGACTCAGTTAGAGCCTCTCCTCGCACTTGCGCAGGAAAAAAATGGTCGTCTGCGGTACGGCCGTATGCAGGCAGCGCTCCTTGATGCACTCATTGCCGGAATGCCACAGTCGCATGTGGATGATGCATTTTCTGTCATTCGTGATGAACTGGCTGCTGGTGGTAGGCCTGAACCAGAAAATGAGCCAAATGGATTTGAAGGCAGCCTGCGACATTACCAGAAAGAAGGTCTGGGATGGTTGAGTTTTCTTGAGCGACTTGGCCTTGGTGGTTGTCTTGCGGATGATATGGGTCTTGGAAAGACCATTCAGGTGCTCGCGCTTCTAGTGCGGAGACAGCGCGTTCTTGAGGAGGCTGGCATAGCGACGCGGCCGTCACTTGTCATCGTTCCAAAAAGCTTGATTTTCAATTGGATGCAGGAAGCCAAGCGTTTTGCACCAGAATTACGGCTACTCAACTATACCGGTCAAGAACGGACTGATTCAGCCGGAGCGATCGACCAATTTGATCTTGTTCTCACAACGTATGGCACCCTTCGTCGTGATATAGCACAGCACCGAAAAACTGATTTTGATTATGTCATTCTTGACGAGGCTCAATCGATTAAAAATGCAACAAGTCAGGCTGCGAAAGCCTGCCGCTTGCTACGAGCAAGACAGCGATTGGCTCTGACGGGTACGCCAGTCGAAAATCATATTGGCGAGTTGTGGAGTATTTTTGAGTTCCTCAACCCAGGGCAGCTTGGAACGGCGGGCCGCTTAAAGAGATTTCTTGCCGGCGGTCGAGGGAATGGGTCGGAACTTGTGGCACGGGCAGTACGGCCATACCTGCTTCGAAGAACAAAAACAGAGGTGCTCTCTGACCTCCCTGAGAAAACAGAGCAGACACTATTCTGTGAGTTGGGTGATCAACAACGAAAAGCATATGACGATCTTCGGCAGCACTACCGTAATGAGCTTACTACTCGAATTGGCCAGCAAGGAATTGGTCGGAGTCGAATTGCCGTACTCGAGGCTCTATTACGACTTCGTCAGGCAGCGTGCCACCCTGGCTTGATCGATGCAAATCGAATTGACGATCCATCTACAAAATTGGATACGCTTCTGGAGCAACTTGATGAGGTGCTTGACGAAGGGCACAAGGTACTGGTGTTTAGTCAATTTACAAGTTTTCTTGCCATTCTTCGACGAAAGCTGGATGAACGCGGTCGGACGTATGAATATCTTGACGGCAAAACGACTGATAGACAAAGCCGTGTCGAAAGGTTTCAGGAAGACTCAGATTGCCGGCTTTTCCTGGTCAGCCTGAAAGCAGGAGGACAAGGCCTGAACCTGACTGCGGCAGACTATGTCTATATTCTTGATCCTTGGTGGAATCCAGCAGTGGAGGCTCAGGCTATTGACCGGGCTCATCGTATTGGTCAGACACGTCCTGTTTTTGCTTATCGACTCATTGCCCGAAACACAGTTGAAGAGAAGATTCTCGCCCTTCAGGACCAAAAACGTGAACTTGCTGCGTCAATCATTTCAGCCGATACAGGAATTCTTTCGGGACTGACGACTGAAGATGTCGAAATGTTGCTGTCATAAGAGGTATTTTCAGTAGACGAGACCTCACACAAACTAAATATAATTATTGCATCATTTGCAGACATCAGCACTGCAGGATAGCGTGATGGAGGTGAATTGAATCTTTTCATTTATCGCATTAGAAAAATGAAGCAGCACCTAATTATGTCAGATTGCCCGCATTCAGAGAAATGGTTTGAAGCTGTTGAAAAATAAATCAAACAAACCCTGTGTACTTTAAATATGTCCAGCGACGATTCAGTGGCTCGCCACAACATACTTATTGTAGATGACGAAGAAGACCTTCTTGAATTGGTGCGATATACACTCGCTAAGGAAGGACATTCAATCACGTGTGTCGACACTGGAGAGAAGGCAGTTGAATCGGTCAGGAAGAAATTACCCGACCTTATAGTCCTTGATTTAATGCTTCCTGGAATTGATGGCCTTGAAGTCTGCCGCCGTCTTAAAAGAGATTCAAAAACACGTGAAGTGCCCATCATAATGCTCACGGCCAAAAGCGAAGAACGAGATGTCATTACGGGTCTTGATGGTGGAGCCGATGACTATGTGACAAAGCCGTTTAGCCCAAAAGTTCTTCATGCCAGAATAAAATCTTTAATGCGTCGTAAAGATGCGGAATTAAGAAGTCAGCAAGAATCAACAATTGAAATTCGAGATCTTGTGATACATCCAGGTCGGCATGAGGTAACTTTAGGTGGGTTAGGACTGAATCTTACGTATACTGAGTTTGCCCTGCTTCAACACCTCGCAAAGAGGCCGGGATGGGCCTACACCAGAGCTCAGATCGTTGATGCCGTGAAAGGTGAGGATTATCCGGTAACAGAACGCTCAGTCGACGTACAAGTCGCAGGCTTGAGGAAAAAACTTGGTGAGTTTGGTAGTAATATTGAGACTGTCCGGGGTGTAGGGTATCGGTTCCGGGCATAATTTTCCCCCCGGCACAATTCTATGCCTAAACCTCGGCTCGCAAGGCGACTGTTTACAGCATATTCGGTGGCGTTAGTCACCGTGATGGGAGGCTGTTACTGGCTTTCGACAGTCTATATGGCCTCTATCACAGAAGAGGCAGAGTTCGAGCGAATGACGACTACGGCTATTCGATTAGCGGATGCTCTCAAGCAAGTTGTCGATGTTTCAGACCAAGAGCAAGTCACTCGCACAGCTAATAAACTTCTTAGTTCCAATGACCAAAAATTTGAACTCTTTGATTTTCAAGGAAATCGTTTAGCTACGATAATCCACGATAAGTTGGCCAAAGAAAACGAGGCTAAAGATGATCAAGGCGATGCGTTACCAAATCTGAAACAGCTTCTGGATGAGACAAAAGGTGGAAGGATTGCCAAGACCAGTCGTTATAACGTTAGCAAAAATAGCCGACTTTTGGTCGTAGCGGTTCCATTTAGTTTCACAAGCACTCCTTTGGGCGCCCTCTGTTTATCAGTTGATACGCAGCAGACAGATCACATTTTGGCGGATGCATTTAAAAAACTTTTGATTGGTTTTATTGTCGTTGGTTTGTTCGCGCTGTTTATTGGCTGGCTGATTGCGCTTTGGGTTGCAAAACCAGCACGTGATCTTGCTCGCGCAATCAAACGTGTTGCAAACGGCGATGGAACAGAGCCAATACCAAGGTCAGAAGTTGCAGAATTAGCAACAATTGCTGAAGCAACCAGCATGCTCAAAGAAAAACTCGTCGAGCGAGGTTTAACTCTTGGGCGACGAGATATTGAACAAGAGGCTGTCCTCGATAGCATGATGGAAGGTGTACTCGCAGTCGATGTTCGGCAACGGATCGTTGGTCTCAATCAAGCAGCGGCAACTCTGATGAATATCGATATCAACGCTGCTCTTCGGCAGCCACTTCAGAGTGTAGTGCGAAATCCAGCGATACGTCGATTTGTTTTACGAGCAATTGATTGCCGTGACCCAATAGAAGATGACTTCAATCTCACGGGACCTCCTAAACGAACAATTCGTGCTCATGGTACAGCACTTCGAGATCCGTCTGGTGAGGGCGGGGCCGTAATCGTTTTAAACGATGTTACTGAGCTGGAACGTCTAGAGATTGTTCGACAAGACTTTGTGGCGAACGTATCACATGAACTCAAGACACCTATCGCAACAATCAAGGGGTTTGCTGAAACACTTCTTGATGGGGCGATTAATGACCCAGATGATAACAGACGGTTTTTGTCTATTGTGGCAAAACAAGCAGACCGGCTCGAAGCAATAATTGAGGATCTTCTTGCTCTTTCACGGATTGAGCAAAGCGAGGGATCTGGAGCTCTACCTCTAGAGCCAACACGGATTACTGATCTTTTGGCAGTAGCATGTGCGGACTGTATGCCTCGAGCAATGGAGCAAGGCATTACGATGAATATCACGTGTGATGCGAGCCTGTTTGCACCGGTGAATGCCCCTCTTCTAGAACAGGCAGTTGCGAACCTGATTGAAAATGCAGTCAAGTACAGCGGAACGAGTCAACCAATATCAATTCGTGCAGGTCTGGAAAAAGTCTCTCCTGAAGGCAAGGAAGAACTTGCGATCAGCGTTGCTGATTACGGTTGCGGAATCCAGGCAGAGCATTTACCTCGACTCTTTGAAAGATTTTATCGAGTGGATAAGGGTCGGAGCAGGCAGGCGGGCGGAACAGGACTTGGACTGTCAATTGTGAAACACATTGTTCAGGCTCATGGAGGAACAATTTCAGTTGATAGCCGACCGAACGAGGGCAGTTCGTTCTGCCTCCGAATACCGTGTATTCGGTGACTCTTGTGGTCGTCCGAATAGTGGGCAGCTATTTGTCTGAGATGCCATCCGGTGCTATTTCGTCAGTTGGTTTATTTTTCGGATCTTTGTTGAACTGAAGAATTTTCTTCCACGCACTTTCGGGTGTGTCTGCATATTCGAAAAGATCGAGGTGTTCATGCGAGATAACACCAGAGTCAGCGAGGAAGTCAAAGTCAATAACTTTGGACCAGTAATCATGCCCAAATAAGATGATTGGAATAGGTTGCATTCTGTGCGTTTGCCTGAGCGTGAGTGCCTCAAACATTTCATCAAGTGTTCCAAATCCACCCGGAAATAATACAGCACCTACAGATCGAAGAATAAAATGAAATTTTCGTAGAGCAAAATATTTAAACTGAAAGCAAAGCTCTGGAGTGATAAAAGGGTTCGGTTGTTGTTCTCCAGGCAACTTGATGTTGAGCCCAATAGATTTGCATCCAACATCGAAAGCGCCTCGATTTGCGGCCTCCATAATACCGGGGCCTCCGCCGGTGACGACAACATAGGATCTTTTTTTATCACATTGATTATCTAACGAAACAAGTCGAGCAAACTGCCGGGCATCATCATAGAAGTGAGATAACTCAACGAGCCGTTCACTTCTTTGTACATCACGAGCAAGTTTTAAGTTTTCAGCGTCCATTGCCTGATTGCGAAGAGCTTCTGATAGGTGCCTTTCTGCAGCATTTCTTTCGATTATTTGAGTACCACCAAACACAATAACGGTCGACTCGATATTGTCTTCCTGAAACGCAAGTTCTGGTTTGCCAAGTTCCAGAAGCATGCGAACACCTCGCATTTCAGTCCGTTCGAGTAGTGCACGGTCGTCTTGTGCAAGGCTGTGACTAGGTGAACGAAGAATTGCTTCCATGTTTTCAGTAACAAGCGCAAGGTCATCCCCGAGTATTGTATTTGGAAGGTCGTTGCACATGTCGGCATGAGTCTCACTCCAAGGAGTGCTCTCTTTTGACATTTGATTCTCGACTACTTTTTTATTTTTTTTACTCATGTTATTTCTAATCTGATGGCAGAAGTTGCGAGAGGCAGTATCAAAGAAGATTTGTGGCAACAGAATGAATGTCAGAACGAGAGAACACTGCGGGCAGCAGGAAGCAAAAGTTGTGATCAGTTTAATTTTAAGGACGCGGAGACACTCTGGGATAGTACAATTTTCAGATAGAAGGAAGAATCGAGCATTTCGTGCTTATGGCACAGCTTCTGAAAATGCATGAGAATTCTTTTTTGTACGACTTGTTCCTGCAACTGTGACTGAGCCACGATCAATTCGCAGAGAGTCGACTTGCCAACGTTGAGGTTGTCGACTTTCTTTGTCCAGTGAGGGTGGATTTGTAAGCCGTTGGGGAATTGTTGCCAAAAGAAGCATTCGATCACGATACCGTTGTATGTCCGTGTCAATTCCAGCATTTTTTAAGGTCTTGCTACATTCTTGAAGAACCGCATTGCGCGGGAGTGGGAGTTGCCCAACGCCGGCCCTTTGCACTGTTAAAGTGAATTGATTGACAGATTTGAGTCGGACCTCAATGTCCGCCCACGCCACAGCAGGTACTCCCCACCTCGAAACCTCTATTCCAATCCGAAGGAGGTGTGGTTCGAGTTTGATACGTGGGCGAGACAGTCGACCCCATAATGCGTTTCCGAGAAGTTCAGGGTGATTTCGAGGCAGGTCATTTCCTAACCATGCATTGATTTCATTTTCACGCACGCTGATACCCCAATTCTTACCCTGCTGGATTTCATTTGTGGCCGATGCTATCTGCGTTACAAAACGTCCTGCAGTCGACGGTTCCTCCGATCCACTATTAATAACCGACTGATAAAACTGAGGTGGCACAAAGGCTAGACTGAAAACACAAACAATTACTATGCTGAAGGCCAACATTGCAAAAAGTGCAAGCCGATACGCTTTCTTCTGCCCAACTGCATGAAGAGACAGCCTATTCTCCTCGTTGTCTTTTAAGTCCTGCGAAAAATTTTCATTTCCAGTATTTTCCAAAACTGATCTCTCAACTGGCTACCCAGCAAGCTTGCATAAGTTTGAGATTGGTAACACACCATCATCTTCAAGAATGACGTCTCCGAGTGCATCTATTTCCAACTCGTCCCGCAAAACCCGCATTTCAGATGGTGCCTCGATGCCTATTCGCACTTTATCACCATTTACTCTTACGATCGTTACCACAACTGATTCACCAACTCGAATGCGCTCATTTTGCTTTCGGGACAATACCAGCATAAAAGCCTCCGTTTCTCGTGAGATAGATTTTTGAAATGAATAGAGCTAGCAACTGTGCAGGCGTTATCTGATCCCAACGGGTGGACAGCACCGCGACTTGGTTCATCAGAAGGCCTGGGGAAGATAGGAGCCAAAGGAAATATCGTCCGGATACTTAAGATTTCTTGGCCGTAACGATTTATCACGCAGTCATACGGATCATTCCGGCTGCACCGGGGGCTCACAAAAGATACAAAATCTTCATAGAGAATTTGATTGTGAATCAATAGACGCTGAAAGAAACCGAATCTATTTCTTTTCAGCCTGCGTGTACTCTGCAAGACTTACTTCTTCGGCTAACGCCATACAGGCTTCGGCATCGGCAATTCGCTGGAGATCATCCGCCCGAAGTGCGGGATGAATACGATGAACCGAACACAAATGGCGTTGCATCATTGAGGAGAGCCCGGACGGAACAAGACTTCCTCGAGAATCTATTTCAAGAGTGACAGATGTCGGAAGCTTGGCTTTTGATGCAAGTTGCTTGTTCAATGCCATCCTGGGAAACGGTGGAATGCCTCCTGGATGAAGGAGGGCACGTAAAAGGATTGCGGTGTCTGCAAACTGTCTGTATTGCCCTGCTATTTCCTGTGACGGTGCATCCGTGGTTTCAATACGGTATTGAACTCTTGGCCCAACGAGTTCAATTGCATCCATAGATTCAGAAATGCCATTCTCAAAATGTGGACCACCAGCCCAACAAAGGAGTTTGTCATCTGATGTCCGCGCCCATTTTGCGAGTGATACACGCAATCGTTCGAGTTGAATACTATCTATCGATGTTTTGACTTGCCGAAGTGGATCAATGAGTAAAACTCGCTCTCGAGTTGGGTCGTGAAGAACAATCTCGCCATTGAATGCTTTGGGTTGATCTGATTCAGAATCAGAAGTCTTCTTTTCTGCAGGTGTGGTATCAAGAAAGTCCCAAGCGACTTTGGATGAGAAAAGTGTCAGACTGTGAGCAATCGGTACGTCATCCCGATCGGCAAAGACGTCAGTCTCGACTCGAAGAGCCTCAGGATCAGTGGCGAAAACGACTTGCCCAAAAGACAACAGGAATACAATGGCAGGACAAAATGCCCTGGTCAGATGCCTCACCCAATGACATTGCGTGGTAACCACTTGTATCAATCTTTCATAGGGAAATATCAAAGTTTTTGGTACGTAACGGACTCTAACAGATGATGGAGCTCTTCCCCTAGTGTGATTTCTAGGTGGACGTGTATAGGGATTTGGTTATTTTCCTGTAGTTTTTGTTCTGAATGAAATTACCTCTGCTGCCCTCCTCTCCTATTTGAATAATGTTTCTTTCTGACCTTCTTGTCGTTTTTGCCGTAACAGCAGTTGTTGTTTTTCTATTTGGACGAGCACAAATACCCAGTGTCATCGGTCTGCTTGTCTCAGGTGTCGTGGTGGGTCCATATGGCCTGTCTCTGGTTGATGACTTAGAGAGCGTCGAACTTCTTGCGGAAATTGGTGTTGTTGTCCTCTTGTTTACAGTTGGACTTGAAATATCCATTTCACGACTGCTTTCCATGTTGCCACTCATGGCAAGCATTGGGCTTCCGCAGATTGCAGGAACAACATTTCTGATTGCTGCAGCCTGTCGATGGCATGTAGGAACACTTCCCCAAGCAATCTTTGCAGGGCTCCTGATTGCCATGTCGAGTACTGCAATTGTCCTGAAACTTTTATCCGATCGGAGCCAGTCCGGTACTCAGGCAGGACGAATCTCAATATCGGTTCTTTTGCTGCAAGACTTATTTGTGATTATCGCAATGCTTGCGGTGCCTTTGTTAGCGGCTTCAGCCGGAGTGAGTGCACCAGCCAATAGTCAAGCTTCTCACCAAAGCACTCAAGCACTTGTCGAAAACCCGTTCCTTGCAGTTCTCGTAGGATTTGCAATCGTTGTTGGTGTGCTTCTTGCTGGACGGCAGTTCATTCCAAAAGTTTTGCACGAAGTAGTGCGGCTACGGAATCGAGAGCTATTTCTTATAACGCTCGTGCTTATTTGCTTAGGTACAGCGGCTATCACTGCGGCGGCTGGCTTATCACTTGCGATAGGAGCTTTCATAGCCGGTTTAGCACTTTCCGAAAGTGAGTACGGGCATCAGGCCTTTGCAGAAGTACTCCCTTTTCGCGATACACTTGCCAGTCTTTTCTTTGTATCTGTTGGCATGTTGCTAGATATATCGTTTGTTTTTTCACACTTCGGACTTGTATGCCTTGTCGTTTTTGTGATCGTCCTACTCAAGGTTTTTGCCACCGCCATCCCAGCAATGCTTGCAGGCTTCCCTGTCCGGACGAGCTTGATAGCTGGTGGTACGATCGCTCAAGTGGGTGAATTCTCATTCGTTCTCGGGTCACGCGGGGCTGATGTTGGTTTGTTAACAGGCGATGACTACCAGACATTTCTTGCAGCTGCTGTTATTACGATGGCTGCGGCTCCACTTCTCACAAATATTGTGCCACAACTGTGCGATTGGCTTGGACAAAGTTCATGGTTTGGTGGGATGTTTCATGATTCACCACCGGAAGAGGACATAGCTTTATCAGACCATGTGATCATTGCCGGTTTCGGTATTAATGGACGGAGCTTGGCAACCGCTTTGGCTGAGTTTGGTGTCCCACATGTTATTTTGGAGTTGAATCCAGAAACGGTTCGTAGTGAGGGAGCGCTAGGCATAGATATACGCTATGGCGACTGTACTCGTCGTCCGATTTTAGAACATGCCGGAATTTTTCGCGCACGAGCTTTTGTGGTAGCAATCTCTGATCCGGCGAGTGCACGTCGTAGCGTTCGAGTAGCACGTGACCTTGTACCAGAACTCGAAATTTTTGTTCGGACAGAGTACCTGGCAGAAGTTGATGAATTACGACTATTGGGTGCGGATGTTGTTGTGCCTGCAGAATTTGAAACGGCACTGTCACTTTTCGAGCGTGTGCTTGGTATCTACGATGTTCCAGAAGAAAAAATTGATGATCTTGTTGATCAACTTCGCCTAGAAAACTATGGATTTTTGCGAAGTGGTGTGAGAAGACAACCAGTTCAGTCGATAGACAGCCCAGATATTCACGACCAACTAGGACGTTGTCGAATCTCACAACGGAGCGTTGTCGCGGGACAGACAATTGGCGAACTGGATGTTCGAGCAAAGACAGGGGTAACAATCATTGCAATCCAGCGCAGTAATCAGCAGATACGAAATCCTGGGCCGACGCTTCAGTTACAAATTGGTGACGAAGTTTCATTTGTTGGTAGTCGTTCCGAGCGGACCGCTGCAAACAAACTCTTTTTGTCGACGAGCCGTAACACTGACTGAATAGAAACGTTAAGCAGTGTGTTGCTGGAGGAGTTCGAATGGAATGACATCGAGTGCCTTCTCACTCGTTGCCTCGAGAACAACTCCTGGAGCACAGCCTGCTCTCATGGCTTCGAGCCATCGAGCGGCGCAAAGGCACCATCGATCACCCGGTACGAGCCCAGAAAAATTAAATTCAGGTCGTGGTGTGACGAGATCGTTTCCTGCTTCGACTGTAAATTGAAGAAAGGCCTCAGTCATGACGGCACAGACAGTGTGGGAACCGGTATCATCAGAACATGTTCGGCAAAGGCCATCTCGAAAAAATCCAGTGAGTGGTTCCGTGGAGCATGGAATCAGTGGTTTGCCAAGAAGGTTGCGGTTATGCTCCAAGTCAGATGAATTATCTGAGTTATCAAAACTAATCATTTTTATCCGATTCGATCATGAGTGTGCGTAGAGGGCGATTGTGCTGCAGACAATTCGTTCAATCCATCATTTCAGTATAAATAATTCCATCCACTGTGACCTAAAGTAACCCACACTATGGTTATGCTCAGCTTACAAATTGATACGCCTGAACGCTGGTTTTCGCAGGTAGATGAGAATCTCGATGAGATATTAATCGACCATGCTCATTGCGAAAAGAAGGCAGCAGGTGTGGCAATGAATCTTCTCTTTGCCTATGTCGAGAATACAAAGATTTCTCGGGCGATGACTGAAATAGTGAATGAAGAGTTAGAACATTTCCACATGGTACTTGATTTGTTGGAGCGACGAGATATTCAGTTTAGAAAATTAATTCCGAGTAGCTATGGTCCAAAACTTCACAAATTGATTTGTAAGAATGAGCCAGAGCGAGCAGTTGATCGCTTGCTTGTGGCTGGTCTGATTGAAGCTCGTAGTTGCGAGCG